>CAMLNH010000061.1 GCA_946481355.1 uncultured Curvibacter sp. | reverse complement strand
GGTGGCGAGGCCCAGCCCGATCCCATGAAGACCTCCTTCGGCTACATCGGCGCCGACAGCTTCTCGCGCCAGCGCCAGGACCAACGCCGTGGCAACGGCGGTGGCGGTGGCGGTGGCGGTGGCTCGCGGCGTGGCGGCCGCGGCCGCTGAACGGCGACCAGCAGCCCATGACGTTCAGGGTGCAACGGTCACCCTGAACGGTTAAAATACCGGGCTTTGCCCTGCAGGGGGCAAAAATCCGCTTTCATAACCAGACTCAGGAAATCACATGGCCATCCAGCGCACCCTCTCCATCATCAAGCCCGACGCCGTCGCCAAGAACGTCATCGGTCAGATCTACGCCCGCTTCGAAGGCGCTGGCCTGAAGGTCGTGGCCGCCAAGATGGCCCACCTGTCGCGTGCCGAAGCCGAGGCCTTCTATGCTGTGCACAAGGCCCGCCCCTTCTTCAACGATCTGGTCAGCTTCATGATCTCCGGCCCCGTGATGATCCAGGTGCTCGAGGGCGAGAACGCCATCCTGAAGAATCGTGACCTGATGGGCGCCACCGACCCCAAGAAGGCCGAGAAGGGCACCATCCGCGCCGACTTCGCCGACAGCATCGACGCCAACGCCGTGCACGGCTCCGACGCTCCCGAAACCGCAGCCGTGGAAGTGGCCTTCTTCTTCCCCGGCATGAACGTCTACAGCCGCTGAAAGGCGGATGTAACGATGCAATGACGGCCAACCTGCTCGACTTCGATCTCGACGGGCTGGCCGCTTTTTGCGAAAAGCTGGGTGAGAAGCGCTTCCGCGCCACCCAGCTGTTCCGCTGGATCCACCAGAAGGGGGCGTCCAGCTTCGACCAGATGAGCGATCTGGCCAAGTCCCTGCGCGAGAAGCTCGCCACCACGGCGCGCATCCAGGGGCTGGAAGTGATCTCCCAGCAGATCTCTGCCGACGGCACCATCAAGTGGCTGTTCGACGTCGGCGACGGCAATGCCGTCGAATCGGTCTACATCCCCGAAGACGACCGTGGCACGCTGTGCGTGTCCTCGCAGGCCGGCTGCGCCGTGGGCTGCCGTTTCTGCTCCACCGGTCACCAGGGCTTCAGCCGCAACCTCAGTACCGGCGAGATCGTGGCCCAGCTCTGGTTTGCCGAGCATTTCCTGCGCCGGCACCTGAATCGCACCGATCGCGTCATCACCAACGTCGTGATGATGGGCATGGGTGAGCCGCTGCAGAACTACAGCGCCCTGATCCCCGCGCTGCGCGTGATGCTCGACGACCACGGCTACGGCCTGTCGCGCCGCCGCCTCACGGTCTCGACCTCGGGCGTGGTGCCCATGATGGACCGCCTGGCCCAGGACTGCCCGGTGGCGCTGGCGGTCTCGCTGCACGCACCCAACGACACGCTGCGCGACAACCTCGTGCCGCTGAACCGCAAGTACCCGATTGCCGAGCTGCTGGACGCCTGCAACCGCTACCTGCAGCACGCGCCGCGCGACTTCATCACCTTCGAGTACTGCATGCTCGACGGCGTCAACGACGAGCCCGAGCACGCGCGCCAGCTCATCGCCCTGGTGCGCCAGCACGCGACGGGTGGTGTCTGGTGCAAGTTCAACCTGATCCCCTTCAACCCCTTTCCCGAGTCCGGGCTGCGGCGTTCTCCCCACGAGCGTGTGCAGTCCTTCGCAAAAATCCTGCTGGATGCTGGTATCGTCACGACTGTGCGCAAGACGCGTGGCGACGACATCGACGCCGCCTGCGGCCAGCTGGCCGGCGACGTCAAGGACCGCACGGGTGTGGGGGAGCGCATGGCGCGCCAGCGCCAGCTGCTGCAGCCGCTGCAACCCCTGCAGAGCCAATCCAAGGAGACCTGAGGCATGAATGTGACGCATCGATGGGGACGGGCCGGCTGCTGGCTGCTGACGGGATGTCTGGCCGCGCTCGCGCTCGGGGGGCTGTCAGGCTGCGCTGCCACCCCGCCGACCGATGACATTGTCACGGCCTCCGACGAACCCGATGTGCGCCGGCGCGCGCGCATCCGCCTGCAGCTGGCCGTGGGCTACTTCGAGCAGGGCCAGACCACCGTGGCCCTGGACGAGACCAAGCAGGCCCTCAACATCGACCCGAGCTTCACCGAGGCCTACAACCTGCGCGGCCTGATCTACATGCGTCTGGACGACCTGCGTCTGGCCGATGAAAGCTTCCGCCGCGCCCTGTCCATCAACCCCAACGATCCCAACGTGCTGCACAACTACGGCTGGATGCAGTGCCAGCAGGGCCGCCACACCGAGGCCGTCCAGACCTTCACGCGCGCCCTGGCCAATCCCACCTATGGCGGCCGGGCCAAGACCTGGCTGACCAAGGGCCTGTGCCAGATCCAGGCCAAGCAGCCGCAGGATGCCGAGTTCAGTCTGGGCAAATCCTACGAGCTGGACGCCGGCAACCCCGTGACCGGCTACAACCTGGCGCAACTGCTGTATCTGCGCGGCGAGGCTGCGCGCGCCCAGTTCTACATCCGGCGCATCAACAACAGCGAGCTGGCCAATGCCGAGACGCTGTGGCTGGGCATCAAGATCGAGCATCGTCTGGGAGACCGCACGGCGCGTGACCAGCTGGGCAGCCAGCTGCGCGCCCGCTATCCCAGGTCGCGTGAGTTGAATTCCTATGAGCGGGGGGCGTTCCATGAGTGAAGAGGCAGGCGTCGGCAGCGTACCGGCGAACGACGAGACGACAGCCACGGTCGCGGCCACGCCGTCAACCACGGCCGGCACCCTGCTGCGCCAGGCGCGCGAGGCGGCTGGCATCGACCTGCCGTCTCTGGCGCTGGCGCTCAAGGTCTCGGTCAAGAAGCTCGAAGCTCTGGAGTCGGACCGCTACGAGCAGTTGCCCGACGCGGTGTTCGTGCGTGCCCTGGCCTCCAGCATCTGTCGCGCGCTCAAGATCGATCCCGCGCCGGCCCTGGCCCTGCTGCCGCAGTCTCGCGCACCGCGCCTGGACTATGACGAGGCCGGCCTCAACACCCCTTTCCACACGCCGGGCGACGTGGCCAAGACCCCCTTCCTGGACCGTCTCTCGCGCCCCATGGTGCTGGCCGCACTGACCGTGCTGCTCGGAACCCTGGTGCTGATCTTCTTCCCCTCGACCGAGCAGCGTGCCGAGATCGGCGCCATCGTGGCCAGCACCCCGGCGGCGCCGACGCAGGCCCCGGCCGTGGCGCCGGTGCCCCAGCAGCCCGCGCAGGCCGCCGCGGCGGAAGCGGCGCCGGTCGCGCCTGCGCCGGTGGCGGCCAAACCGGCCCCCGTCAAACCGGCCCCGGTGGTCGTGGCACCCGTGGCGACGCCGCGCGAGACGCCGCCGCCGGCCAAGCCGGCCGCCGCGTCGACGGAGGCTGCGGCTACGGATGCAGCCGAAGCCCCGGCGCCGCGCAAGAAGCTTTCCAGCACCGGCATCGTGGTCTTCAAGACCCGTGAGGCGTCCTGGATCGAGGTGACCGACGGCAATGGCGCCATCCAGCTCAGCCGCATGATCGAGCCCGGTGATCCCGTGGGCGCGTCCGGGCCGCTGCCGCTGAACGTGACCATCGGCCGTGCCGATGTGACCGAGGTGACCGTGCGCGGCAAACCCTTCCCGTTGGACGAGATCAGCCGCGGTGGTGTGGCGCGATTCGAGGTGAAATAAGTGTCCGACTGTCTGCCGATCGAGCCGGCTGCACCGCGTGCGCGGCGTTCCCGCCAGGCGCGGGTGGTCTGGGGCGACCATGTGGTCACCGTGGGCGGCGACGCGCCCGTGCGTGTGCAGTCCATGACCAACACCGACACGGTGGACGTCATCGGCACGGCCATCCAGGTCAAGGAACTGGCCCAGGCCGGTTCCGAGCTGGTGCGTATCACGGTCAACACGCCCGAGGCCGCCCAGGCCGTGCCGCACATCCGCGAGCAGCTGGACCGCATGGGCATCGTCGTGCCGCTGGTGGGCGACTTCCACTACAACGGCCACACCTTGCTGACGCAGTACCCGGCCTGCGCCGAGACCCTGTCCAAGTACCGCATCAACCCCGGCAATGTGGGCAAGGGCGAAAAACGCGACCGCCAGTTCGGCCAGATGATCGAGGCCGCGCTCAAGTGGAACAAGCCCGTGCGCATCGGCGTCAACTGGGGCAGCCTGGACCAGGAGCTGCTGGCCGGCCTGATGGACGAGAACAGCCGCCGCACCCAGCCCTGGGGTGCCAAGTCGGTGATGTACGAGGCCTTGATCACTTCAGCCATCGACTCCGCGCAGATGGCCCAGGAGCTGGGCATGGCGCCCGAGCAGATTCTGCTGTCGTGCAAGGTCAGCGGCGTGCAGGACCTGATCTCGGTCTACCGCGAACTTGCGAAACGCTGCGACTACCCCCTGCATCTGGGCCTGACGGAGGCCGGCATGGGCACCAAGGGCACGGTGGCATCAAGCACGGCCCTCTCCATCCTGCTGCAGGAAGGCATAGGCGATACCATCCGTGTCTCGCTCACGCCCCAGCCGGGCGAGTCGCGCACGCAGGAAGTGGTGATTGCTTCCGAGATCCTGCAGTCCCTGGGCCTGCGCATCTTCGTACCCAGCGTCACGGCCTGCCCGGGCTGCGGCCGCACGACCAGCACCACCTTCCAGGAACTGGCCAAGCAGATCGACGATTTCCTGCGTCTGCAGATGCCTGTGTGGCGCAAGCAGTACCCGGGGGTGGAAGCACTCAAGGTGGCGGTCATGGGTTGCATCGTCAACGGCCCGGGCGAGAGCAAACATGCCGACATCGGTATCAGCCTGCCGGGCACCGGTGAAGCACCGGCGGCGCCGGTTTTCATCGATGGCGAGAAGCGCCTGACCTTGCGCGGCGAGGGCATCGCCCAGGAATTCCAGAAGATCGTCGAAACCTATATCGAGAACCGTTTCGGCGCGCACCAGAAGACCGTCGCCGAGACGGTCTGAACCACACGAAGAGTCCAGAGAACATGGCATCCAAGCCAGAGAAACTGCTTGCCGTCAAAGGCATGAACGACATCCTGCCGCCCGAGTCGGCGCGCTGGGAATGGCTGGAAGCCAGAATGCGCAGCGTGCTGCAGCGCTACGGCTACCAGAACGTGCGCACACCCATCGTCGAGCCCACGGCGCTGTTCGTGCGCGGCATCGGCGAGGTGACCGACATCGTCGAGAAGGAGATGTACGCCTTCGAGGACCGTGCTGACAAGCACGGCCAGGCCGAGCACCTGGCCCTGCGCCCCGAGATGACGGCCGGCGTCGTGCGCGCCATGACCGAGCACAACTTCCTTCGCGATTCGGGCCGCCGCCTCTACTACTTCGGCCCCATGTTCCGCCGCGAGCGGCCGCAGAAGGGGCGTTACCGCCAGTTTCACCAGATGGGTGTGGAAGCCCTGGGCTTCCACGGCCCGGACGTGGACGCCGAGGTGATCCTGCTGGGCAGCCGCCTGCTGCGCGAGCTGGGCCTGAAGGACGGCGCGCACTTCCGCCTGGAGCTCAACTGCCTGGGCGCGCCCGAAGAGCGCCGTGCCCACCGCGAGGCGCTGATCCGGCACCTCGAGGCGCATGTGGACCTGCTCGACGAGGACAGCAAGCGTCGCATGCACAGCAACCCGCTGCGCGTGCTCGACACCAAGAACCCGGCCCTGCAGGACATGGCGAACGCCGCGCCCAAGCTGCTGGACTTCCTGGGCGAGGCCTCGCTGGCCCACTTCAACGGTGTGCGCACCATCCTGGACGCGGCCGGCGTGGCCTACAGCATCAACCCGCGCCTGGTGCGCGGTCTGGACTACTACAACCTGACGGTTTTCGAATGGGTTACCGACAAGCTGGGCTCGCAGGGCACGGTCTGCGGTGGCGGCCGTTATGACGGCCTGATCGAGCAGCTCGGCGGCGCGCCCGCGCCGGCCGTGGGCTTCGGCATGGGCCTGGAGCGCATGCTGCTCCTGCTGGAAGAAGTGGGCGTGCTGCCCGAGGCGCCCGTGCCCGATGCCTATGCCATCGTGCCGTCCGCAGACGGGCTGCCGCAGGTGATGGTGGCGCTGGAGGCGCTGCGCGAGGCGGGCGTCTCGGTGGTACTGCACCCCGGCCAGTCCAGCATGAAGTCGCAGTTCAAGAAGGCCGACGGCAGCGGCGCGCGCTATGCGCTGATCTTCGGTGCCGACGAGCTGGCGCGTGGTGAAGTCACCATCAAGGCGCTGCGCGACGGCACCGGCGCACAGCACAGCGAAACGCTGGCTGCCGTGGCCACCTGGGCCCCCCGCCTAAAATCGAACACCTAACCGGATTCCCCCATGGCACATCTCGACCTTGAAGAACAAGAGCAGCTTGACCAGTTCAAGCATTTCTGGAAACAGTACGGCGGCCTGATCAGCTGGGCGCTCATTGCCCTGCTCTCCGTTTACGCCGGCTGGAACGGCTGGCAGTTCTGGCAGAACCGTCAGGCCGTGCAGGCCACGGCCCTGTACGAGGAAGTCGAACGCATTGCCAGCGGCAACGACGCCGCGCGACTGGATCGGGCCCTGGCCGACATGAAGGACAAGTTCCCGCGCACCACCCAGGCGCAGCAGGCGGCCTTGCTGGTGGCTGCGGTGCACGCTTCGGCCGGCCGCAACGAGCCGGCCCGCGCTGCCCTGCAATGGGTGGCCGAGGACGGGCGCGACGAGGGCTACCAGGCCCTGGCGCGTCTGCGTCTGGCCGGATTGCTGCTCGACGCCAAGTCCTACGACGAGGCGCTCAAGGTGCTGGGTGCCACCTTTCCGGCCTCCTTCACCGCGCTCGCAGCCGATCGCCGCGGCGATGTCTACCTGGCCCAGGGCAAGAAGACCGAGGCCGCCGCTGAGTACCAGAAGGCCTGGGCCGGCCTGGAGGCCGGCAGCAGCTACCGTCAGGTCGTGGACGTCAAGCTGGCCGCGCTCGGGCAGACGCCGGCGGCCGGGGAGAAAAAGTGACGCGGCGTTTGCTGCAGCCCCTCGCGGCTGCTTTGCTGGCGGCTCTGCTGGCGGCCTGTTCCAGCGGCCCGAAGCGGCCCGAGCCGGCGCCGTTGCAGCCCGACCCCAAGCGGATCAGCGTGCGCCAGGTCTGGACGGCCGAGCTCGGCAAGGTGGATTTCCCGCTGGTCGTGCAGACGGCTGGCGCCACCGTGGGCCTGGCCTCGGGTGCCGGCGACGTCAGCCTGCTCGACGCGCGCACCGGTGAAGTGCTCTGGCGCGCGCCGGCGGGGGCCTCGCTCAATGCCGGCGTGGGCCACGACGGTCGCAGTGCGGCCGTGGTCACGACGGATAACGAACTCGTGGTGCTGCAGGCGGGCAAGGAACTCTGGCGCCAGCGCCTGAGTGCGCCCAGCTACACGGCGCCGCTGGTGGCGGGCGCGCGCGTCTTCGTGCTCGGCGCCGACCGCAGCGTCAGTGCTTTCGACGGGGCCAGCGGTCGCCGTCTCTGGACCCAGACACGCACGGGCGAGCCGCTGGTGCTGCGCCAGCCCGGCGTCCTGATGGCCGTGGGCGATACCCTGGTCGTGGGCCTGGGTGCGCGCCTGGTCGGCATGAACCCGCTCAACGGCACCTCGCGCTGGGAACTGCCCATGGCCAGCCCGCGCGGTACCAACGACGTCGAGCGCCTGGTCGACCTGGTCACCGGCGTGGCCCGCCAGGGCGACAACGTCTGCGTGCGCTCCTTCCAGGCCACCGTGGGTTGCGTGGACGCGGCGCGTGGTGCACTGCTGTGGACCAAGCCGGCCGCCGGCGCCCTGGGCCTGAGCGGTGATGCCGAGCTGCTGCTGGGCGTGGAATTCGACGACACCCTGGTCGCCTGGCGCCGCAACGATGGCGAACGCCTCTGGTCCAGCAATGCGCTGCGCTACCGCCGCCTCACAGCCCCGCTGCTGCTGGGCCCAGGCCTGGTCGTGGGAGACGAGGGCGGCCGCCTGCACTTCCTGGCCCGTGCCGACGGCGCGCTGCAGGCCCGGATCGAGACCGATGGCTCACCCATCGCCTCCGCTCCCGTGCTGGCCGGCAACACCCTGGTCGTCGTGACCCGCAACGGCCGTGTGCTCGGCCTGCGTCCTGAATAAGGCTTTCATGAAACCCGTCCTGGCCCTGGTCGGCCGCCCCAACGTCGGCAAATCCACGCTGTTCAACCGGCTGACCAAGTCGCGCGACGCCATCGTGGCCGACTTCGCCGGCCTCACGCGCGACCGCCATTACGGCAACGGCAAGCAGGGCAAGCACGAGTACATCGTCATCGACACCGGCGGCTTCGAGCCCACGGCCGAGAGCGGCATCTACAAGGAGATGGCCAAGCAGACGCGTCAGGCCGTGGCCGAGGCGGACGTGGTGATCTTCGTCGTCGACGCGCGTGGCGGCCTCTCGGCCCAGGACCACGACATCGCTAAGTACCTGCGCCGCCTGGGCAAGCCCTGCGTGCTGGTGGCCAACAAGGCCGAAGGCATGACCGAAGGCACCCAGCTGGGCGAGTTCTACGAACTGGGCCTGGGCGAGGTCTACCCGGTATCGGCTGCGCACGGCCAAGGCATCCGCTCCCTGGTCGATCTGGCGCTGGCGCCGCTGAACCTGCCCGATGAGGACGAGGCCGAAGAGGAAGAGAGTCCCGGCGTCATCAAGCTGGCCGTGGCCGGTCGCCCCAATGTGGGCAAGTCCACCCTGATCAACACCTGGTTGGGCGAGGAGCGCCTGGTGGCCTTTGACCAGCCGGGTACCACACGGGACGCCATCAGCGTGCCCTTCGAGCGCAATGGCCAGAAGTTCGAGTTGATCGATACCGCCGGCCTGCGCCGCAAGGGCCAGGTCTTCGAAGCGATTGAGAAGTTCTCGGTAGTCAAGACCCTGCAGGCCATCGAGTCGGCCAACGTCGTGCTGCTGCTGATCGATGCCACCCAGGGCGTGACCGACCAGGACGCCCACATTGCCGGCTACATCCTGGAGAGCGGCCGTGCCGTGGTGCTGGCCCTCAACAAATGGGATGCGGTGGACGACTACCAGCGCCAGACCGTGCAGCGTTCCATCGAGACGCGGCTGGCTTTCCTGAAGTTTGCCAACATCCATTTCATCTCGGCGCAAAAGCGCCAGGGCCTGGGGCCGCTATGGACCTCCATCGCCAAGGCTTACCAGGCCGCGAATCGCAAGATGTCCACGCCCGTGCTCACGCGCCTGCTGCAGCAGGCCGTGCAGTTCCAGAGCCCCAAGCGTGCCGGCATGTTCCGGCCCAAGATGCGTTACGCCCACCAGGGCGGCATGAACCCGCCGGTCATCGTGATCCACGGCAATTCCCTGGAGCACGTGCCCGATTCCTACAAGCGCTACCTCGAAGGTTGGTTTCGCAAGGAGTTCGACCTGGTCGGCACGCCCATGCGCATCGAGTTCAAGACCTCCGACAATCCCTACGCCGACAAGGAGTAGGCGGCACCCGGTGCTATCCCCTGCGATCTGCGGGCTCTAACGGGCATTGCGCGCATCTGTCAAGCGCATCCGGTCCCGCTGTGGTAAGGTGGCGACTTCTTCATCACTTTTGAACACGGAGAATATCGTGAGCAATAACAAAGGCCAGCTTCTGCAGGATCCCTTCCTCAATACCCTGCGCCGTGAGCACGTGCCGGTCTCGATCTATCTCGTCAACGGCATCAAGTTGCAAGGCCAGATCGAGTCCTTCGACCAGTATGTGGTCCTGCTGCGCAACACCGTGACCCAGATGGTCTACAAGCACGCCATCTCCACCATCGTGCCCGGCCGTGCCGTGAACTTCTCGGTCGGCGAGGGCGGCGACGCTCCTCCCAGTGCATCCTGATGCCCCGGGGGGCGACAGCCGGCTTCGCGCCGGCTTTCCGTTTCATTTTCTGACAGGCGCCAGCGTCCCCCTTGTCCGCATCCACTGAACAGACCCCGGCATCGGCCATCCTGGTCGGGGTTGATCTCGGCCTGCCGCATTTCGATACCGATCTGGAAGAGCTCGGCCTGCTGGCCGAGACCGCCGGCCTGCACCCCGTGGGCCGCATCACCTGCAAGCGCAAGGCGCCCGATGCGGCGCTCTTCGTCGGCAGCGGCAAGGCCGAGGAAATCAAGCTGCTGGCCACACAGCTGGGCGCCAGCGAGATCCTGTTCGACCAGGCCTTGAGCCCGGCCCAGCAGCGCAACCTGGAACGTGCACTGGAACTGCCGGTCAACGACCGCACCCTGCTGATCCTCGAAATTTTCGCCCAGCGTGCACGCAGCCACGAAGGCAAGCTGCAGGTGGAACTGGCACGCCTGCAGTATCTGAGCACCCGTCTGGTGCGCCGCTGGACCCACCTGGAGCGCCAGACCGGTGGTGCCGGCGTGCGCGGCGGCCCGGGCGAGAAGCAGATCGAACTGGACCGCCGTATGATCGGCGAGGCCATCAAGCGCA
>CAMLNH010000060.1 GCA_946481355.1 uncultured Curvibacter sp. | reverse complement strand
AGCCAACTTATGATTTAAGTAACAAATGTTACATGAAGTTACTATTCATGCTCAATGAAGCTGTATGGCTGGGGCTTTTGACGTGCAAAGCAGACACTTTGTGGCCGTTGTGAGGCGGTGCCACCTTTCTTGTGCGGGTCGATGGATCGGAGCAGGCCACCTTTCCATCAGCTGAGGCTTATTTATTGGCATAGAGTGGCCGATTCACCGCGCATACGCCGCCATCGATGACCTGCAGCACAGGGTTGCGGCCCGTGCTGGCTACGCCAGTGCCCGACGATGCGGACGGCGTGCAGGGCGGCGCTGACGTTGTGACATGGCCGGCTGCGGTTACGGCCCTTGTGCTGGAGCCATGCGTGACGACCACCAGGGTGGAAGAGGCTTCAGTCACATTCGCGGTGGGGAGCAGTGCGTCTTGCGCAGGCGGCGACACAGAGGTCGCCGCAGCGGGCGCGGCGGTGATGCTGGCAGTCAGGCCGCTGGGCTGCACGATGATGTAGTTGCCTGCATCCGCACCGGCCAGGATGTAGCCGGTCACGGCCACCGGCTTGTTGCTGCCCACATCCGCGTCGGCGAAGGTGGCGCTGCCGGTGCCGCCCACCGTCACCGTGTCGCTGCCCAGGGCGGTCACGGTGGCCGTGCCGTTGAGGAGGGCGGCCGTGGTGGCGTCATAGACCTTGTTGCCCGCGCTCACGCCGGTGACCGCGAGATTGGCAGGGGTGATGTTGGCCGTCAGGCCCGTGGGCTGGACGATGACGTAGTTGCCGGCATCCGCACCGCCAAGGATGTAGCCGGTCACGGTGACGGCCTTGCCTGTGCCCACATTCTTGTCGGTGAAGGCGCCGCTGCCACCGCTGACCGTCACCACGTCGCTGCCCAGGGCGGCCACGGTGGCTGTGCCTGTGAGGGTAGCGGCCGTGGTGGCGTCGTAGACCTTGTTGGCCGCGCTCACGCCGCTGACGGAGAGGCTTGCCGGGTTCACGGTCAACGTGCCGCTGGCGTAGCTGATGTCGTAGCCCAGCTGACTGGAGTACAGGCCCGACCCGCTCAAGGTATAGGTGCCGGCGTTGATCGCGCCCTGGGCCGTGCCACCGAAAGTCAGGCCCCCCAGGAGCAGTCCGTTGTTGCAGGCGAGGCCTATGCCTGTGGCGCAGGTGTAGCCATTGCCTCCGCTCCAGGCCAGGGTGTCGTAGGTCTTGCCGGCGTTGCTGGCGGTGACGGTGACGGCCTTCATGAAGGCCTTGAGCAGGGGGTAGGTGTGTCCGTCATACATGCGCCAGACGGTGGTGAAATCCCAGCCGGGGTTCACGTTGCCGTTGGCTGCCGTGGCCGAGGTGAAGTTGGTTTGCTGCTGCATCTGGGCCGTGGTCATGCCCAGACCGCCCCCGGAACTGCTGGCCTGCCCGGTCGTCGTCGCATCCCAGAAGCTGTTGGTGATGCCTGCCCCGGCGGACCACAAGCCGACCAGTCCGCCAGGGTTGCTGGTACCGCTGACCACACCTGTTGCATAACTGTTCGTGAGGCTGCCGTTGGCAGAAGCGCTTTTGGCGCCTATCAGTCCGCCAACCCCGTTGGTGCCGCTGACAGAGCCAGTCGCGTAGCTGTTCGTGATGGATGAGACCGCTGTGGCGGTATCCCAGTAGCCGAGCAGGCCGCCCACCGAAGGACCGGTAGACGTGACGTTCCCGGTGGCGAAGCTGTTAGCGATGCGGCCCGCATTCAGCATGGAACCCACCAGACCACCGATCCGCCCTGAGCCTGAGTTGGAGTTCACAGCGCCTGTGGCGTAGCTGTTGCTGATCAAACCCTGGTTCCACCCTACCAGCCCACCGACCATATAACCTGCGGTCACCGTACCGGTGGCGTAGCTGAAAGTAATCGTGCCCTGGTTGGTTCCTGCCAGCCCGCCAGTCGGGCTGCCGTTGCCCGTGACGTTGGTGGTGGTGTAGCTGTTGATGATGGTGCCAGGGTGCCAGCCAACCAGCGCACCGGTGTGACCGCCACCTGACACACTGCCTCCGAGCAGCCCCAGATTCCGGATCGTTCCAGAGCTGCTTCCAAACAGGCCCACAAATGATGTACCCGGTCGATTGATGCTCAGACCGGAGATGGTGTGCCCCAGACCGTCCAGGGTGCCGTTGAACAGTGTGCCCCCGCTGGTGCCGGTGCCGATCGGCATGAATCCCGCGCCGCTGTTCCAGCCGCTGGTGGCGGATGCATCAATGGCGGTGCCCAGCACGTATCGGCCAGTCAGAGTCATGCCTTGCAGATCCGTGCCTGTGACACTTCCCTCGGCTCCCAGGCTGGTGATGACGGTGTAATTGACGACCGCGCCACTGCTGCCCTGTTTGGTGCTGAAGTTGTTGCCGGCCTGCAGATTGATCTTGGCGCCGCTGCCAATGTTGTGGCTGGTGCCGGTGCCAGCTGCCGTACTCTGCCCGTACTCCAGCGCCACTCTTCCCGAAGCGCCCGAGGCGGTGATGTCGGCGTTGATGTTGATGTTGTTCTGTGCATTGAGCGTGAGCGTGTTGTCCGTACTCCAGCTCACCGCGTCGTTCACGTTCACGTCGCCGGCCGTGCCGTTGGCACCGCTGGTACTCTGGATCGTCACGTTGCCCGAGCCCAGGTTGGACGAGAGCGTGGCCCCGCTCATGTCCCCGCCGCTGGCGGCGATGGTGAAGTCCACCGGATCGATCAGCCAGGTGCCGCTCTGCCCATTGGCCGCCAGGGTGGTGACTGTGGTGCCGTCGGCCACTTTCACATACGCCGCGCTGGTCTCGATAAAGCCGCCATTGCCCCCATCCGGCGCGGAGGCGTCCAGCGTGCCACCCACCAAGGTAGTGCCCGCGGACATGCCCCCCAGCAGCACGATGGTGCCGTTGCGGTTCTCCACCGTGCGCGCCTGCACCACCCCGGAGTTGCTCACCACGCTGGACAGCAAGGAGTCCTTGGCACCCGCGCTCATGAACACGGCCCCGCCATCGGCGCGGATCAGCCCGCCGTTGTCGGCCAGGCTGTTGATCACACCCTGGTCCACCACCACCTTGAGCAACTGGTTGCCCTGAAACGTCAGCGTGACGGCATTGCCTGCGCCCAGCACGGTCGTGCCCTGGGGCGTGTTGATCGTGCCCTGATTGCTGGCCGTATTGCCGATCAGGGCCACATAGCCTCCGGCGGAGGTGTTGATCATGCCCTGATTGACCACTTGGCCCGTGCCACCGCCGCTGAAAGAGCGTTGATTCGCAGAGAGTTCGGCGTCATTGAGGTTGAGGGTGGAGGCCACCAGGCCGCCCACATTGACCTGGGCGCCCGCGCCGAAGAGCACGCCGTTGGGGTTGATCAGGTAGACCTGCCCGTTGGCGTTGAGGCTGCCCAGGAACTGAGTGCCATTGATGTCCAGGATGCGGTTGACGGCGATGGCGCTGGCCGAAGGTTGAACGAAGTTGACCTTCTCATTGGGCAGCGTGTTGAAACTTGACCAGGTCAGCGAGACGTTCTGGCTGGACTGGGTGATGGTGGTGGTGGCGCCGGCCTGGGAGATGCTGGCCGAGCCGGAGGTGACCTGGCCGTCCTGCGGGCCGGCATGGGATGGCAGAGGCATCAGAGCCCCGGCCAGCAACAACGCTCCCGCGGTTGCGCGGATGCCGCCACGCGCCGTTTCCGCTGCCACAACCCAGGCACTCAGCACGGTGCTCCACACCAACCGGTAGCGGCGATTCATCGAACCATGACGCTTCATGATCGGCCCCTTCGACGTCTGTGTATGCGCAAGCCATGGCGCATAGCCGCCGGGGAGCAAGAGAGGGATTGCTGAGGTTCAGGCCGTACCAGCTGGATCAGCCGGCAGGGTGAGACGATGGCAATCCCGCTATCGTAGGGTGAACTCTCACCCCTTAGACCGGAGACTTTGCGCCCCCATCTTTCGATGGGTTTGCCTTTATCACGATCCAGATCGTAGTCGCAATTTTTTTTTATTGCAAATTGTTTGTGCGGAGCCGATTCAGTTCAATCCTGTGTCTTTTTTTTCATAGGTTCTGCAATTCTTCAGGCGCAGACAAGTTTTCTGATCGAAGTTTCAAACCATCGCGTACGTTCGGGTAGTGCAGCTTGACGTCCAGTTCCAGCTTCAAGCGGGTGTTGTCCAGGCGGCGCGATTCGCTCATGAAGCTCAGCAGTGCGGCGGGCAGCTCTTGCGCTGCTTGGGCGCGGCTGATGCGTGGTGGCCTGGGCAGACCGTAGAGCCCGGCGGCCAGGTCGAAGTAGTCCCCCATCTTGAGTTCCGTGTCGTCGCTGGCGTGGTAGACGCGCTGGGGCGCGCCGCGCCACAGTGCGGCCAGGCAGGCGCGCGCCAGGTCGTCGGCGTGGATGTGATTGGTGTAGACGTCGTCCTCAGGAAGCAGCACGGGCGTGCCGCGCAGCAGGCGCTCGCGCGGCGTGCCGCCGGCACGATCCGGCGCGTAGATGCCGGGAATGCGCAGGATGCTGCTGCGCACACCGGCGCTGCGGCCGAGGAAGCGCACCTCATCCTCCGCGGCCACGCGGCGCTGTGCCCGTGCTGTTTCCGCGCTTCGCGCGCGGGTCTCGTCGATCCAGTCACCTCCGCAATCGCCGTAGACCCCGCTGGTCGAGCCGTAGACCAGGGCCAGCGGCGGTGTGCGCCGGCGCAGGGCCTGCAGCAGGGCACGGGTGCGTGGGTCGCCCGGGCCTGCGCCGGGCGGTGGAGCCAGATGCAGCACGCGATCGGCCAGGCCGGCCAGACGCTGCAGCGTGGCGGCCTGGTCCAGGTTGCCGGCCAGGGGCGTGATGCCGCGCGCGCGCAGTTCGGCGTGTCGCCCGGGGCTGGAGGTGAGTGCCAGCACGCGCGCGTGCCGGGGCAGGGCAGCGGCGGCACGCAGGCCCACGTCGCCACAGCCCACGATGAGCAGGCGCGTACGCCGAAAGCGCATGGGCAGGGCGCCGAGGGGGCTTGTGTTTGCAGGCAAAATTGCGCCTTTGTGACTCAGAAAACCAGCAAGGATAGCGAAAAGATGTCTTCCCATCAGGTCACCGTGCAGCCCAGCGGCCGCAGTTTCGAGGTCTTGCCCGGCGAGGCCATGCTGGCCGCCGGCATCCGCGCCGGCATTGGCCTGCCCTATGGCTGCAAGGACGGGGCCTGCGGCTCCTGCAAGTGCAGGAAGCTCTCGGGCACCGTGGTGCATGGCCCGCACCAGGAGAAAGCCCTGAGCGCGGCCGAGGAAGCTGCGGGCTTTGTGCTGACCTGCTGCGGGGTGCCGCAGAGCGACGTGGTCCTCGAATCGCGCCAGGTCACCGAGGCCGGTGCCTTCCCGATCAAGAAGATGCCGGTGCGTGTGAACGAGATGACGCGGCTGTCGCACGACGTGATGCGTCTGGTGCTGCAGCTGCCGGCCAATGACAACTTCCAGTTCCACGCCGGTCAGTACGTGGAATTCCTGCTGCGCGACGGCGCGCGCCGCAGCTACTCCATGGCCAATGCACCGCACACGCGCGCCGGCAACCCCACGGCCACGCCACCCGTGGGCGCGACCATGGAGCTGCACATCCGCCATATGCCTGGCGGCAAGTTCACCGACCATGTGTTCACTGCCATGAAGGAGAAGGAGATCCTGCGCGTCGAGGGACCCTACGGCAGCTTCTTCCTGCGCGAGGACAGCGACAAGCCCATGGTGCTGCTGGCCTCGGGCACGGGCTTTGCGCCCATCAAGGCGTTGATCGAGCAGATGCAACACAAGGGCATCACCCGCCCGGCCACGCTCTACTGGGGAGGCCGCCGCCCCGACGACATGTACCTCAAGGACTGGGTGCTGCAGAAGCTGGCCGAGATGCCTAACCTGACCTATGTGCCCGTGATCTCCAACGCCCTGCCCGAAGACGGCTGGACCGGCCGCACGGGCTTCGTGCACCAGGCCGTGCTGGAAGATCACCCCGATCTCTCGGGCTACCAGGTCTATGCCTGCGGCGCGCCCATCGTGATCGAGTCCGCCCGCCGCGACTACGCCAAGGCCGGCCTGCCCGACGAAGAGTTCTACGCCGACTCCTTCACCAGCGAGGCGGACAAACACGGCGCGTAGCGCCGTGTTTGCGGCGTAGACTAACTTTGCGCAGCAAAGTTAAGGTGCGTGAGCACCGGGTGGGTCGTAGCCACAAAACTTCCTTGAGCGGCGCAGGCTAACTTGGCGCAGCCAAGTTAAGGCGCGTGAGCGCCGAACTCAGGGTGTCCCCCGAGAGGCGCAAGGCCGCAAAAGCTGCACAATGGCAGCATGATGAAACGCCGCTTACTCCCCCTCCTTGCCCTGGCCGCACTGGCCCTGTCCAGCGCGCCGGCCCTGGCACAGACCAAGCCCATCCGCCTCGTCGTGCCCTATGCACCGGGCGGCCCCATCGACATCACGGCGCGCGTGCTGGCCGAGCGGGTCAAGGACAGCCTGGGCACGGTCATCATCGAGAACCGTGCCGGTGCCGGCGGCAATATCGGGGCTGATGTGGTGGCCAAGGCTGCGCCCGACGGCCTGACCATCGGCATCGCGGCCACCGCCACGCACGCGGTCAACCCCTGGCTCTACAGCAGGATGCCCTACAAGGCCGACCAGGACTTCGCGCCCGTCACCCAGATGCTGCGTGTGCCCAATGTGCTGGTGATCAACGCCGAGACCGCACAGCGCCTGAACATCCAGAGCCTGCAGGACCTGATCGCCTATGCCAAGGCCAACCCCGGCAAGCTCAACTACGGCAGCGGCGGCAATGGCAGTGCGGGTCATCTGGCGGGTGAGCTGTTCAAGGCCCAGTCCGGCATCTACGCCGTCCACATCCCCTACAACGGCGGCAACCCGGCGCAGCTGGCCTTGCTCAGCGGCCAGGTGGATTTCAACTTCGACAACCTGGCCACGGCTTCGGCCAACATCCGCGCCGGCAAGCTCAAGGCCCTGGCGGTCACCACGCTCCAGCGCACACCGGCCCTGCCGCAGGTGCCGGCCGTGGCCGAGACCCTGCCAGGCTTTGCGGTGGACACCTGGTGGGGGCTGGTCGCGCCAGCGGGTACACCCAAGGAAGTGCTCACGCGCCTGAACCAGGCTTTCGTGGCCGCGCTGCGGGCGCCCGAGACGCAGACACGTTTTGCGGCCCTGATGGCCGAGCCTGTGCCCACCACGCCCGAGGCTTTCGGTGCTTTCATGAAGGCCGAACTGGCCAAGTACGAAAAAGTCGTCAAGGCATCCGGCGCGAAAGTGGACTGAGGCTCAGAGCCTGTTCGAAACCTCGATGAGGTTGAGGTCCGGGTCGCGGAAGTAGACCGAGAGGATGGGCCCTTGCGCGCCCGTGCGTGGCACCGGGCCTTCACTCACCGTGACGCCGCAGGCGGCCAGATGGGCCTGCACCTGGGCCAGTGGCACGCTCGTGAGAAAACACAGGTCCGCCGAACCCGGCGTGGGGTGCTGGGCCTTGGGCTCGAACTCCCGCCCCGCAGGGTGCAGGTTGATCTTCTGTGCACCGAAGGCGAGGGCCTTGCGGCCCTGCCCGAAGGTGACGACCTCCATGCCCAGCACGCGCTGGTAGAAAGCGCAGCTGGCGTCGACATCGGCGACCGTCAGCACCAGATGGTCCAGGCTGTCGATCTGCACCGGCTCAGAACTCCAGGCTGTCGGCAATCGCCTTGATGCCCGCGCGGGCGCAGACCTCGTCGGCCTCGCCGCCCGGTGCGCCCGAGACGCCGATGGCGCCAAGCAGCGCACCGCCACCCTCGATGGTCAGGCCACCGCCCACGGCGATAAAGCGTGGCACCTCGCGTATGCCGCTCATGGGCTTGCCGGCCAGGGTTTCGCGCGCCAGCTCCAGCGTCGACGTCTTGAAGCTCGCAGCCGTCCAGGCCTTGTCGGTGGCGACGCCCGGGGTGTGAGCCCCTGCGTAGCGGTCGCGTAGCAGCACCTGTACGAGTCCGGTGCGGTCGGTCACGGCCACCGCTACCTGGTAGCCCTGCTTGCGGCAGGACTCCAGCGCGACCTGGGCGGCCTTGAGTGCGGTTTCCGGGGTCAGGGTCTTGGTCTGGAAGGTGGCGTCCTGGGCGCTGGCGACGCCGGTGAGGCCAAAAGACAGCAGCAGGGGAACGATGCGTTTCATCATGATGAACTCCGTCAGGTGCAGGAACCGCCTGATCCTATACGGTAAAGGGTATAAAAATCCGGAAACCCGAGCGCGTCGCTGCTTTATTCGCCAAGGTACGCGGCGCGCACGGCTGGGTCGTGCAGCAGCTGCTCGGCCGGGCCGTCGAGCGTAATGAGGCCAGACTCCATGACGTAGCCGCGGTCGGCGATGGACAGGGCCCGACTGGCGTTCTGCTCCACCAGCAGCACGGTGGTGCCCTGGCTGTGCACCTCGCGCACGACCTCGAAGATCTTGTCGACCATGATGGGGCTCAGGCCCATGGAGGGCTCGTCCAGCAGCAACAGCTGGGGCCGGCTCATCAATGCGCGGCCCATCGCCAGCATCTGCTGCTCGCCACCGCTCAGCGTGCCGGCCAGCTGGGCCTGGCGCTCCTTGAGCCGGGGGAAGAGGGTGTAGGCGCGGTCCAGGTCGGCGGCGATGCCCTCGGCATCGTCACGCACGAAGGCACCCATGAGCAGGTTCTCGTGGATGCTCATGCGCGTGAACACGCCGCGGCCCTCGGGCACCATGGCCAGGCCCTGGCGCACCAGATCCCAGGGGCCCTGGCCGCGCAGGGTCTTGCCCAGGTAGTGCATGGTGCCGCTGCAGGGCAGGCTGCCCGTGACGGCCTTCATGGTGCTGGTCTTGCCCGCGCCATTGGAGCCGATGAGGCAGACCAGCTCGCCACGCTTGACCTCGAAATCCACGCCCTTGACGGCCTGGATGCCGCCGTAGGACACCTTGAGGCCGCTGACCTGCAGCAGCACGTCCGTGTTCGTTTCACTCATGATGCCGTGGCCTCCGCGGCCGTCTTGGCGCCGCCGTGGCCCAGATAGGCCTCGATGACTTTTTCGTTCTTCTGTACCTCGGCCGGCGTGCCTTCGGCGATCTGGCGGCCGTAGTCGAGCACGGTGACGCGATCGCACAGGCCCATGACCAGCTTGACGTCGTGCTCGATCAGCAGCACGGTGATGCCGTCGTTGCGAATGCGCTCGATCAGCGCGCGCAGCTCTACCTTTTCGGTGGCGTTCATGCCGGCGGCCGGCTCGTCCAGGGCCAGCAGTTGCGGCTCGGTGGCCAGCGCCCGCGCAATCTCCAGGCGGCGCTGGTCGCCGTAGCTCAGGGTGCGGGCCTTGTAGTCGCCGAGATGGCCAATGCCCACGTAGTCGAGCAGCTCGTTGGCACGCCGGGTGATGTCGGCCTCTTCCTGGTCGAAGCCGCGGGTACGGAAGATGGCTCCCAGCAGGCCGGAAGACGAGCGGATGTGCCGGCCCACCATCACGTTTTCCAGCGCCGTCATGTCGGCGAAGAGGCGGATGTTCTGGAAGGTGCGCGCGATGCCGGTGCGTGCCACTTCGTGCACGGCCGTGGGTTTGTAGGGCCGGCCGGCGAGCTCGAACTTGCCGCTGTCGGGCGTGTACAGGCCGGTGATGACGTTGAAGAAGGTGGTCTTGCCTGCGCCATTGGGGCCGATCAGGCCGTAGACCATGCCACGCTGGATGCGCAGGTGCACGTCGTTGAGGGCCTGGAGGCCGCCGAAGCGCTTGGAGACGCCGCTGACCTGCAGCAGGGTGTCGGGGTGGGCGCTCATGCCGGTCCCCCTTTCGTGCGCCGCACCTTGCCGTGCTCGGGCGAGGGCCAGAGGCCGCGCGGGCGCAGCAGCATGACGACGATCATGGCCAGGGCGATCAGCAGCTGGCGCAGGATGGAGGCATCCAGCCGCCCATCCGTCATGGCCTGCAGCGGGCCGGCCACATAACGCAGCACTTCGGGCAAGGCGGCCAGCAGCACCGCGCCCAGGATCACGCCGGGCAGGTGGCCGATGCCGCCGAGTACCACCATGGCCACGATCATCACGGATTCCATGAGACTGAAGGACTCGGGCGAGATGAAACCCTGGAAGGCCGCAAACATCGACCCGGCCACGCCGCCGAAGGTTGCTCCCATGCCGAAGGCCAGCAGCTTCATGTTGCGGGTGTTGATGCCCATGGCCTTGGCGGCGATCTCGTCTTCGCGGATGGCCATCCAGGCGCGGCCGATGCGCGAGAACTCCAGACGGTGGCAGATGACCACGCTGACCACCACCAGGGCGAGGAAGAGGTAGTAGTACATGGTGACCGGGGCCACGTCGAAACCGAAGACATTGAGCTTCTTGCCCAGATCAAAGCCGAAGAACTTGATCGAGTCGATCTGGCCGATGCCCTTGGGGCCGTTGGTGATGTTGACCGGGTGATCGAGGTTGTTCAGAAAGACGCGGATG
>CAMLNH010000059.1 GCA_946481355.1 uncultured Curvibacter sp. | reverse complement strand
GTTCAGGCGGCGGCCGGAAAGAAATCCAGCACAGCCTTGAGCGTGCTGCCCGTGCGCGTGGGCTGGGTACCCAGCTCCTCGAAGGGCAGCGCGTAGCGGTTGACCCACAGGGTCTGGTAGCCGTACCAGGTGGCGGCCAAGGCGTCCCAGCTGTTGCTGCTGACGAAGGCGATCTGCGCGGCACGCAGGCCCGTCGCCTGCTCGCCGAGCGCATAGGCCTCGGGGTGGGTCTTGTACTTGCGCACGGCGTCCACGCTGATCACGTGGTCCAGCAGGCCGTCCAGGCCCGCGCTGCGCACGGCGATGCCCAGCATCTCGGGGTCGCCGTTGGACAGGATGCCGGTGCGGATGCCGCGGGCCTTGAGCGCCTGCAGCACCTCCCGGTTCTCGGGGAAGGCGCTGAGGTGCCGGTACTGGTTCATGAGCTTGAGCTCGGCCTCGGGCGTGAGCGTGAGCCCCAGGCGCTTGCAGGCATAACGCAGGCCGGCCTGGGTAAGCTGCCAGAAGGGCTGGTAATGCGCACCGCCATTGCTGGTGGTGACCAGTCGCGTGTATTCGATCTGCTTGTCGCGCCAGAGCTGGCCCAGGGCCTGGCCTTGGCCGGGAAAGAGCTGCTCCGCCACCAGGCCCACGCTGTAGACATCGAACAGCGTGCCATAGGCGTCAAACAGCACGGCCTGGGGCGGCTGTTTGGGCATGGCAGTGGCACTGGCGCGGGTTTTGTCCATGTCCGAACTTTATTTGATACTTTCCCCAGCATTAATAAAAAAATAATGCGTAAATTGAAAACAAAAAGTATGGAATCAGATTTTTCAGGGCGACAGGTATCATTTGGATGCTTTTCGGGCTGGCGGGGCGATCCATCGGCTTTTCTGCGGCATCTGCCGCTTACTCCCGGCCATCCATGCCCATTCCCTTCGATCTGGTCGGCCTGCGCCTGATGGTGCGCATCGCCGAAGCCGACAGCCTGACCCAGGGCGCCGAGGCCGCGCACCGGCATGCGCAGACCATGGGCGTTGCCATCGTGCCCCTGGCCGACCCCTGGGCCGAGCGCGCGATGCAGATCGTGGTGCGCAGCCTGGAGGCGCTGCCCGCCTATGCCCGCGAACTCGTGGACCTGCTGGTGGCGGACGCGCAGCAGGCCGGCACATCCTGACACGCTGCTGAGGGAGAATCCGGGCCTGGCTTCTGTACTGCCCCGAAGGACCCATGGACCTGCCCTCGCACCAACTGAGCATGACCGTGCTCATGACCCCCGACACCGCCAACTTCTCCGGCAAGGTGCACGGAGGCACCATCCTCAAGCTGCTCGACCAGGTGGCCTATGCCTGCGCCAGCCGCTACGCGGGTCGCTATGTGGTGACGCTGAGCGTGGACCAGGTGATGTTCCGCCAGCCCATCCAGGTGGGCGAGCTCGTGACCTTTCTCGCGTCGGTCAACCACACCGGTACCTCGTCGATGGAGATCGGCATCAAGGTGATTGCCGAGGACATCCGGACCAAGGTGGTGCGCCACGTCAACAGCTGCTTCTTCACCATGATCTCGGTGGACGACGCGGGCAAGCCCACGCCGGTACCGCCCTGGCAGCCGACCACGCCCGAGGAGGAGCGCCGCCATGCGGCGGCCGTGCTGCGCCGGACCATGCGACGCGAGATGGAACAGAAGTTCGCCGCGACGCACGCGGCGGGCTGAGTCGCTGAAGCGCTGCCCCGGCGCATACGCCTGGTTACGGTTGATACGGAAAGCGCCTTGCCGTGGCGCGCCTGCACCGGGAGAATCTGCAGCCTTGTTCTTTCGGCACCCGCCTGTACAGACCATGCTCCGCTTCAAGATTTCGCTGCTGGCCGCCTTCGTGCTCTTCACCCTGCTGGGCATGGCCGCGCCCAGCCTCAAGGCCCTGCTGATCGGCATGGTCGCCCTGGTGGTTTCACTGGCCATCGCCGTGGCCAACTTCGTGCGCGCCGAGCATCGGGCAGAGCGCGAGCTGCAATCCTCGCTCTGATCAGGCCCGCAGAAAGGAAAACGCCGGGCTTGCCCGGCGTTTTTCATGGGCGCATGGCGCGCGCTCAGTCGGCGAACTGGCTGGCGGCGCGGATGGCCTTGCCCCACTTGTCGACCTCGGACACCAGCCAGGCACGCGGGCCGTCGGTGGTCTGACGGCAGCAGGCCGGCGGGCGTGTCCGCCTGCACCCAGCGTTTGCGCGCCGCGAGCTGGGGTGCGACCAGAGATCGGCCATGGTGTTGACCTGGGCGTTGGCGATGGCGTGCTCAAGCGCGACCACCGTGATGCCGGAAAGCGGCTTCATCAGAATGACCTCGGCAAGCCGAGGATGTGCTCGGCGACGTAGGAGAAGATCATGTTCGTCGAGATGGGCGCCACCTGGTAGAGCCGCGTCTCACGGAACTTGCGCTCGATGTCGTATTCGCAGGCGAAACCGAAGCCGCCATGGGTCTGCAGGCAGACGTTGGCCGCTTCCCAGCTGGCCTTGGCCGCGAGGTACTTGGCCATATTGGCCTCGGCACCGGCGTTCTGGTGCGTGTCGATCTTTTCGCAGGCCTTCCAGCGCATGAGGTTGGCAGCCTCGAGTTCGATGAAGGCCTCCGCGATGGGGAACTGCACGCCCTGGTTCTGGCCGATGGGACGACCGAAGACCACGCGCTCGCCCGCGTACTTGCGTGCGCGGTCGATGAACCAGTAGCCGTCGCCGATGCACTCGGCGGCAATCAGCGTGCGCTCGGCGTTGAGGCCGTCGAGCAGGGTCTTGAAGCCTTTGCCCTCGTCACCGAGCAGCGCGTCCTCGGGGATCTCGAGGTTGTCGAAGAAGAGCTCGTTGGTCTCGTGGTTGACCATGTTGAGGATGGGACGCACCGTGAGCCCGTGGTCCACGGCCTGATGCAGATCGACCAGAAAGCAGGACAGGCCTTCGGAGCGTTTCTTCACCTGATCGGCCGGCGTGGTGCGCGCCAGCAGGATCATCAGATCGCTGTGTTGGATGCGCGAGATCCAGACCTTCTGGCCGTTGATGACCCAGCGCCCATCCTTGCGCACGGCCGTGGTCTCGAGCTGGGTGGTGTCGCTGCCGGTGGTGGGCTCGGTCACACCCATGGACTGGATGCGCAGCTCGCCGGTCGCAATCTTCGGCAGGAACTTTTCCTTCTGCGCCTGCGAGCCGCTGCGCACGATGGCGTTCATCACGTACATCTGGCCGTGGCAGGCCCCGGAGTTGCCGCCCGAGCGGTTGATCTCTTCCATGATGACCGAGGCCTCGGCCATGGACAGGCCCGAGCCACCGTATTCCTGCGGAATGAGCGCGGCCATCCAGCCGGCCTTGGTGAGGGCATCGACAAACTCTTCGGGGTAGCCGCGCTGCTCGTCGATCTTGCGGTGGTATTCGTCAGGAAACTGGGCGCAGAGGGCGCGCACCGCGTCGCGGATGTCCTGGTACGGGTCGGTCATGTTCATCGGTTTGGTTTCATCGTTGAGGGGAACGACATTCAAGACAGCCGTGGAACCGGCTTTGCCGGGCCACTGGCTGCACCCCCCTCCCGCCGCAGGCGAGAAAGGGGCTGAGGGCTGCGGCTCCAAGCCTGCCTGCGCAGGCTTGGGCAGCCTGAAGAGCCACGGCCTCTGGCTGTGAGCACAGAGACTCGCAGCGTCTCGGGGGGTGTTTCATATCTCTGCGGTGGCCTGCATGGTGAGCCAGCCCTCGTGGTCACGGCCCCAGAGCGTGACGGTGCTGCCCTCGCGCTTGCCGCAGACCGTGAAGGGGTGGATGTCGAAGGTAGGGCGCACGGCCTTGAAGCTGAAGCGTTGCACGGTCGCATCGGGCAGGTTCCTGCGCAGCAGATCCATGAGCAGGGTAGCGATCAGCGGGCCGTGCACGATGAGGCCCGGGTAGCCTTCGACGCCCGTGACATAACTGCGGTCGTAGTGGATGCGATGGCCGTTGAAGGTCAGCGCCGAGTAGCGGAACAGCAGCACGGGGTCAGGCACGATCTCCCGGCTGAACTGTTCGTCACGCGGCGCGGGCGTGGGCTCGGGCTGCGGCGCATCGGACGCGGGCGCATCGCGGTAGACGATGTCGTGCTCTTCGGCCAGCGCCAGCCCCTGGGCATTCGAAAATTCGTGGCGCACGCAGACGAAAACCAGCGATCCCGTGCGCCCCTCCTTCACCGTCACGTCCTTGATCGTCGAAACACGCGTGACGGCCTCGCCCACGCGCAAGGGCTGCAGAAAATCGAGCCGCCCACCGGCCCACATACGTCGCGGCAGAGGCACGGGCGGCAGAAAGCCGCCGCGTCTGGCGTGGCCGTCCTCGCCGATTTCGCTGTGCCGCGTGAGCGGCGTGAAATAGAGCCAGTGCCAGAGCGGGGGCAGCGCGGCGCCGGGCACAGGCGTCGGGTCGTCGCGATCCAGTGTGGCGGACAGCGCGGCCACCGGGGTGGCGGTGAGCTGGTCTTCGCGGGTTTCGGTACGACCGATCCAGTCGCGCAGGGTATCCAGCACCAGGGCGGGGGCAGAGGTGTTCATGGGCGCCCATCATGCTCCCGTCGCTCAGCCGGCGCCATTTGCATTTGCGCAAGGTCCTGTTAGCCGGCCTTTAACACGCCGGCATACCGGAGCACGCGCACGCCGTGAAGGGTCAGCGCACCAAGATGGAAGACGCCGGGCCAAGGAATGGCGTGTGCCCAGCTCCAGGGAATAGAGGCTACCTCTATATGGAGGGGACGCGCCTTTGGAGGCTGGCATCAAACGTGCTTATAGAGGTTCAACTGGTCTGACCGGTCTGAACTGCACCAAAAAAATGCCCAACGTTTCTGACATCGCCGCTCAAACTCTGCAACGCCGCATCCTGGATGGCCGCTATCCTGCAGGTTCATCGCTCCCGGGTCAACGCGAGTTGTCCGAAAGCATGGGCATCAGCCGCGCCTCGCTGCGTGAGGCCATCTCGATGCTGGAGGCGCTGGGACTGCTGCGCTCCTTTGCCGGCAAGGGGGTTTTCGTGACCGCCGGCACGCGGCCCTCTGCGGCCGAGCTGCCCGCCGGTCCCGATGCCATGCCACCGGCGGCCATCTTTCAGATGCGCTATGTGATCGAGCCGGCCCATGCCAGCCTGGCAGCCAGCCAGCGCAGTGACGGCGAACTCGCCGCCCTGCGCTCGTGCATGGAAGAGATGCAGCGCGCCCTGACCAGCAGCGATCTGGTGCGCGCGGCCGAATGCGATCTGCAGTTTCATCTGCAGCTTGCGGAGCTCTCGCGCAACCCCGCGCTGTCTGCCGTGACCCGGCAGTTCCAGCCCCAGCTCGCCTACAGCCTGCGCCTGCCGTTCGCCGATCGCAGCCGCATCTGGGATCCCGTGGACGAGCACAACGCCATCCTCGCCGCCGTCGCGGCGGGTGATGCGGCCGCAGCCCGCGACGCCATGCAAGAACACCTGCTCTCTGCCGCCAGCCGCATCGGCATCAACTTTCTCCTCCCCTGAACCCGCCTCTTTGTCCATCCCTGGAGCTTCACCATGAAAAAACGTCCGTTCCTCCACTCCCTACTTGGCGTTGTGCTGCTTGGCGTCGCGGGCCTTCCGGCCATTGCGCACGCCGATGCCCTGGACGCCGCGGAAAAAAACGGCACCTTGCGCGTCGCCGTGCCGCAGGACTTCCCGCCGTTCGGCACCGTCGGCCCCGACCTCAAGCCGCGCGGGTATGACATCGATGTGGCCAACCTGATCGGCCGGGAGCTCAAGCTCAAGGTCGAGCTGATCCCCGTGAGCAGCACCAACCGCATTCCCTATCTGACGACCGGCAAGGCCGACCTCGTCATCTCCAGCCTGGGCAAGAACCCGGATCGCGAGAAGGTCATCGACTTCTCCACCGCCTATGCCCCGTTCTTCAACGGCATCTTCGGACCCACCGACATGACGGTCAAGGCCGTGGCCGACACAGCCGGCAAGACCGTGGGTGTCACACGCGGCTCGGTCGAGGACCTGGAATTCAGCAAGATCGCGCCGCCCTCGACAACGCTCAAGCGTTTCGAGGACAACAACGCCACCATTTCCGCCTACCTATCCGGCCAGGTGCAGCTGATCGCCACAGGCAACGTCGTCGCTGCGGCCATCAACGAGCGCACCCGGCTGCGTCGTCTGGACGCCAAGTTCCTGATCAAGAACTCGCCGTGCTACGTCGGTGTGAACAAGGGGGAGGCCGCTTTGCTGGCCAAGGTCAACGACGTCATCGCGAAGCTGAAGAAGAGCGGAGAACTGAACCAGGTCTCGCAACGCTGGCTGCAAGCACCCCTTCCCGCCGACCTCTGATCCAGTTGCTGGCTTGGCCGTTTTTGGCACACAGGAGACCTGACCGTGGCGTACGCATTCAACTTCTCCGCCGTCCTTGAGTACCGGGAGGTGCTGCTTGCCGGCGCCCTCAAAACCCTGGCGTTGACGGCCGTCGGCACCGTCTTCGGATTGGCCATCGGCACGCTGGGCGCCGTATCGCGCGCTTGGCGTCTGGCGCCGTTCCATCGCTTCTTCGCGGTCTATGTCGAGCTGATCCGCAACACGCCCTTCCTGGTCCAGTTGTTCTTCATCTTCTTCGGGCTGCCGTCGCTGGGCGTGCAGATCAACGAATGGCAGGCCGCGATACTGGCCATGGTGATCAACCTCGGGGCCTACAGCACCGAGATCATCCGTGCCGGGATCGAGGCCACGCCGCGCGGCCAGATCGAGGCGGCCCAATCGCTGGCCATGAGCCGTGCGCAGATCTTCCTGCACGTGGTGCTCCCACCCGCCCTGCTCAAAGTCTGGCCGTCCATCTGCAGCCAGGTGGTCATCGTCATGCTCGGCTCGTCGGTCTGCTCGCAGATCGCCGCCGAGGAGCTGACGTTCGCCGCCAACTTCATCCAGTCGCGCAACTTCCGCGCCTTCGAAACCTACTTCATCGTCACTGCCATGTATTTCCTGCTCGCCCTGGGCGTGCGCCAGATCATGGTCCGAGCCGGGCGGCGGCTGATCGCGCGGAGAGTGCCATGAACGACATCTCGAACTGGGACATCGTCCGCAATCTGCTCGACGGCGCCTTGTGGACCATCGGCCTGTCGCTGACCGCATTCGTGCTCGGTGGCCTGGCCGGGCTCGTCGTGCTGTTCGCGCGCATTGCCAAGCATGCGCTGCCGCGCCGTCTGGCGCAAGGCTATATCGAGGTCTTTCAGGGCACGCCGCTGCTCATGCAGCTGTTCATCATCTTCTTCGGCAGCAGCCTGATGGGGCTGGAGATCTCGCCCTGGCTGGCCGCCGCGCTCGGCCTGACGCTGTTCACCAGCGCCTATCTCGGCGAGATCTGGCGCGGTTGCGTCGAGTCCGTCCCCAAGGGGCAGTGGGAGGTCTCGGCCAGCCTGGCCATGAGCCACTTTGAACAGATGCGACACGTCATCCTGCCACAGGCCCTGCGCATCGCGATTGCGCCCACCGTCGGCTTCTCGGTACAGGTCGTCAAGGGCACGGCAGTGACGTCGATCATCGGCTTTATCGAGCTGACCAAGACTGGCTCCATGCTGGCCAATGCCACCTACCAGCCCTTCTTCGTCTTCGGCCTCGTGGCGCTCGGTTATTTCGCCCTCTGTTATCCGCTTTCCGCCTATTCGCGCATCCTAGAAAGGAAGATCCATGGCTCTCGTGCACATTGACGCCTTGCACAAACACTTCGGCAGCAACCATGTGCTCAAAGGCATCGACCTGGACGTCGAAGAAGGCCAGGTGATCGCCCTGATCGGGCGCAGCGGTTCGGGCAAGAGCACGCTGCTTCGCACCATCAACGGTCTGGAAAGCTTCGACGACGGTTGCATCGAGGTCGACGGAGAACGCATCCACCCCCGCGAAACCGATCTGCGCGCCCTGCGCCAGAAAGTCGGTATGGTGTTCCAGCAATTCAATCTCTTTCCGCACCTGACGGCCGGTCAGAACGTGATGCTGGCCACCCGTGTCGTCAAGAAGATGGCCGGTGACGATGCGCAAGCGCTGGCGCGCACCATGCTGCTGAAAGTCGGTCTGCAGGACAAGTTCGACGCCTACCCCGACCAGCTCTCCGGAGGGCAGCAGCAGCGTGTCGCCATCGCCCGCGCGTTGGCCATGCAACCGCGCGTGTTGCTGTGCGACGAGATCACTTCGGCGCTCGATCCTGAGCTGGTGAACGAGGTGCTGGCAGTGGTCAAGACCCTGGCTGCCGAGGGCATGACACTGATCATGGTCACCCACGAAATGCGCTTCGCCCGGGAAGTCGGAGATAAACTCGTTTTCATGCACCAGGGGCGCATTCACGAGGCCGGTGATCCGCAGGCCCTCTTCGCCCACCCGCAGACGGCCGAACTGGCCAGTTTCATCGGCTCGATCCATTGAACGCACGGCATGAATCAACCCGCCATCCTCACGGCCCAGGCCGCAGTGCTGCCCGACTGGGCTCGCCATCAGATCAACCTCGCCGACCCTCGTCTGGGCGCCGAGACACTGGCATGTTCTGACGACTTTTTCGCCCCGATGCAGCGCCTGCTGCAGGCCCAGGCGGCCATCTTCGTCCCCGGCAAATACGACGCGAACGGGAAATGGATGGACGGCTGGGAGTCCAAGCGCAAGCGCGGCCCTGGCCATGACTGGTGCATCGTGCGCCTGGCCCGGCCCGCCTGCATTGTCGGCGTTGATATCGACACCAGTTTCTTCACCGGTAACTATCCCCCCGCCGCTTCCCTGGACGGGTGCCGGTCCGGCCTGGATCCGCAGCGCGCCGACAGCTGGGAGCCTCTGCTTGCGCCGGCCGCGCTCGGCGGCAACCAGCATCATCTGCTGGCGCTGGACGGGTTGAACAGCACGGTGGCCTATAGCCATGTCCGGCTTAACATCCTGCCCGACGGGGGCGTCGCACGGCTGCGGGTCTACGGCCGCCCGGTAGGCGAGCCGGGGGCTGACGCGGACGCCCAGGTCGACCTGGGGGCCGCGCTCAATGGCGCCTATCCCGTGGCCTGGAACGACGCACATTTCGGCCATGCCGCCAATCTGCTGTTGCCCGGCCGCGGCGTAGACATGGGCGACGGCTGGGAAACCCGGCGCCGCCGAGAGCCCGGTTTCGACTGGTGCATCATCGCGCTGGGTCGACCCGGCCGGATCCGGCGCATCGAACTGGACACCGCGCACTTCCGCGGCAATTTCCCGGACCGATGCTCCTTGCAGGCCGGCTATGCTCCGGGCTTGAGCGATCAGGCGCTGATCTCGCAAGCCCAGTTCTGGCCGACGCTGCTGCCCGAGATGAAGATGCAAGCTGATCACATCCATCACTTTGCGGAGCAGGTTCTCGATCTGGGCGAGGTCAGCCACGTCCGCCTGAATCTTCATCCGGATGGCGGTGTCTCGCGACTGCGCTTATGGGGCGAGGCTTCCGCGAAATGAGTGCCGCACCAAACCGGCTGTTGTCTGCCCAGCCCCTGACCGCGCAGACGTTTGCCCCCTTTGGGCAAGTGATCGAATGCCAGGGGCGCCCCAGCTATGCCATCAACGAGGGCAGCAGCCAGCGGTTCTCAGACCTCGCGCAGTTGGAGGTCGATGCCGAGGGCCGCCTGTCGCTCAGCATTTTCCGCGCTGAGGAATGTTCGTCCCCCTGTGCCTTGTACTGCCTGGAGCGCCACCCGCTCGGCTCGCAAGCCTTCGTGCCTTTGCATGGCCAGGCTTTCTGGATCGTGGTGGCCCCCACTGTAGGGCCGCCGGCGCCGGAGGACTTGCGGGTCTTCCTGGCCAGCGGCTCGCAAGGGATCAACTTCAAACGCGGCGTCTGGCACCATCCCTTGCTGGCGCTGACTGCGGGTGATTTTCTGGTCGCCGACCGGCTCGGCCCGGGCGAGAACTGCGACGTGATCGACATCGACGCCTGGCAACTCGGCATCGCCCGCTAGGCCTGCGCGACATCACACTCCCTGCAACCATTCGGGCGCCGTGGCCAGAAGTGGTGCGCCGCCGGTCATTCCGGAATATCGATGAAATTCTTCCAAAAGTGGCTCAATTAGCAACTTTTAAGAAAATAATGGGCGATGGACAAGCTCAAACAAATGGAATCCTTCGTCTCGGTGGCCACGCGCGGCAGCCTGACGGCGGCGGCCCATGCGGAAGGCGTGGCGCCCGCCATCATGGGCCGGCGGCTGGACGCGCTGGAGGAACGCCTGGGCGTCAAGCTGCTCGTGCGCACCACGCGCCGCATCAGCCTGACCCATGAGGGCAGCGCCTTTCTGGAAGACTGCCAGCGCCTGCTGACCGACGTGGCCAATGCCGAAGCCAGCGTGTCGGCCGGCGGCGTCAAGGCCAGCGGCCATCTGCGCATCACGGCCCCGGCCGGCTTCGGCCGCCGGCATGTGGCGCCGCTGGTGCCGCGCTTTCGCGAGCTGCACGCCGACGTGACGATCTCGCTCAACCTCAGCGACCGCGTGGTGGACCTCGCGGGCGAGGGCTACGACT
>CAMLNH010000058.1 GCA_946481355.1 uncultured Curvibacter sp. | reverse complement strand
GCCTGGCCATGGTGGTGTGCTGGACCGCGTCGATGCGCTGCTGCCCACGCTGCCGCTGGCCATGATGCTGTACAGCCTGACGGCCTGAGACCGATGAAGCAGCAGCCGGTACTTCAGCGTGTGGCCGTCCTCGGCTCCACGGGTTCGGTCGGCACCAGCACGCTGGACGTGCTGGCCCGCCACCCGCAGCGTTTCGAGGTCTGCGCCCTGACGGCATCGACCCAGGTCGATCTGCTGGCGCAGCAATGCCTGCAGTTCCGTCCGCGCTACGCCGTCATGGCGGGCGAGGTCCATGCAGCCGAGTTGGCTGCGCGCCTGAAGGCTGCGGGTTCGGTCACGCAGGTCCTGGGCGGGGCCGCGGCTCTGGTCGAGATCGCGGCCCACGAGGAAGTCGACACCGTGATGGCCGCCATCGTGGGGGCCGCTGGCCTGGCACCCTGTCTGGCGGCGGCGCGCGCGGGCAAGCGCCTGCTGCTGGCCAACAAGGAAGCCCTGGTGGTGGGGGGGGACTACTTCATGCAGACCGTGCGCGCCGGCGGCGCCACACTGCTGCCCATCGACAGCGAGCATTCGGCCATTTTCCAGTCCCTGCCCGAGGATCCGGCGACCTGGTCCCAGCGCGTGGACAAGATCATCCTGACCGCGTCGGGCGGGCCTTTCCGCACGCGCGATCCGCAGACTCTGCGGGACGTGACGCCCGAGCAGGCCTGCGCCCACCCGAACTGGGTCATGGGCCGCAAGATCTCGGTGGATTCGGCCACCATGATGAACAAGGCACTCGAGGTGATCGAGGCGCGCTATCTCTTCGGCCTGCCGCCCGAGCGGCTGGAGGTGGTGATCCACCCGCAGAGCGTGATCCACTCCATGGTGCAGTACAGGGACCATTCGGTGGTGGCCCAGCTGGGCACGCCGGACATGCGCGTGCCCATCGCCTACGGCCTGTCGTGGCCAGAGCGCATGGCCTCGGGGGCCGCGCCACTGGACTTCCATGCGCTGGCCGCCATGACCTTCGAGCCGCTGGACGCGCCCGGCCATGCCCAGCGCTATGCCGGCCTGCAGCTGGCCTGGGAGGCCTTGCGCGGCCCGTCCGGCACCACGGCCGTGCTCAATGCGGCCAACGAGGTGGCGGTGGCCGCCTTTCTGGAGCGGCGTATCCGCTTCGACCAGATCCATGCCGTGAACTTGCGGGCCCTGGAAGCGATCTCACCCGCGGTGCCGGGTTCGCTGGAGGACTTGCTGGCCCTGGATGTGCAGTCGCGCGCCGTGGCCACCCAGTCCGTGCGGGCCCTGGCCGTCTGACCAGGAGATCACATGCTGACGGTTGTTGCTTTTCTCGTGGCCCTGAGCCTGCTGATCGCCATCCATGAATATGGCCACTACCGCATGGCCGTGGCCTGTGGCGTCAAGGTGCTGCGTTTTTCGATCGGCTTCGGGCACACCCTGCTGCGCTGGCAGCCCAAGGGCTCGCCGACCGAATTCGTTCTGGCGGCATTCCCGCTGGGCGGCTATGTGCGCATGTTGGACGAGCGCGAAGGCCCGGTGGATCCGGCCGAACGCCACCTGGCTTTCAATACCCAGCCTCTGCGTTCACGTGCGCTCATCGTGGCGGCCGGTCCGCTGGCCAATCTGCTGCTCGCGGTGTTGCTCTATGCCGCGGTCAACTGGGGCGGGGTGCAGATGGCCGCGCCCTTGCTGGGGCCGCCAGCCGCTGAGTCGGTGGCCGAGCGTGCGGGCTTCACCGGTGGCGAACGTGTGCTGCGTGCCGGCTTCGAGGGCGAGGCCCTGCAGGAGATGGTGGCTTTCGAGGATCTGCGCTGGCTGCTGACGCGTGCCGCGCTGGAGGGGCGCGATGTGCGCCTGGTGCTGGCCGGTGAGCTTGGCCGTGGCGAGGTCGAGCGTTTGTTGCCGCTGGCGGCGATGGATGCCCGCGATGCGGATGCCAGCCTGCTGGAGCGTATCGGTATCGTCTCGCCGCTGAGCCGGCCCGAGATTGGCGAGGTCATGGCCGGTGGTGCGGCAGAACGCGCAGGGTTGCGTTCTGGCGATCTGGTGCTGAGTGTAGGCGGGGCGGCGGTGTCCGACGGCCGCCGGCTGCGTGAGTTCATCCGCGACTCGGTTCGCGACGGGCAAGCCGTGAGCACGACTTGGCGCCTGCAGCGCGACGGGCAGGTACTGGAGCTTGCGGTACGGCCCGAGGCAGTGCAGCAGGGCGGGGTGCTGATCGGGCGCATCGGCGCCTATGTGGGTGTGCCGCCCGAGATGGTCACCGTGCAATACGGTCCGTTGGACGGCATCTGGCAAGGCGTGGTGAAGACCTGGGAGGTCTCGGTGCTGACCCTGCGCACCCTGGGGCGCATGGTGGTGGGTGAAGCTTCCCTCAAGAACCTCAGCGGGCCGTTGACGATTGCCGACTATGCGGGGCGTTCGGCCAGTCTGGGGCTGACTTCCTATCTGGTGTTCCTCGCACTCATCAGCGTGAGCCTCGGCGTGCTCAACCTGCTGCCGCTGCCCGTCCTCGACGGCGGACACCTGATGTATTATCTTTGGGAGGGTGTGACCGGCCGGCCCGTCTCGGAAGCCTGGCTGGAGCGCCTGCAACGCGCCGGTGTGGTCGTGCTGGCGCTCATGATGTCCATCGCACTCTTCAATGACGTTACCCGTCTCCTGGGCTGAGCGGCTGTTCCATCCGGCCCGGCCTGGCCGCATTTCAAGTTGATCGATGCATTTCAAACGTTTTAGCCTGCGCGCCTCCTCTCTGGCGGTCGCCATGTTGCTGGCTGCGCAGGTGGCCTGGGGCGCTGACCCCTTCAAGATCCGTGACATCCAGGTCGAAGGCCTGCAGCGCGTGGAGCCCGGCACGGTCTTCGCTTCGTTGCCGCTGCGTGTGGGTGACACCTACAACGACGAGAAGGGCACGGCCTCGATCCGTGCGCTGTTCGCCCTGGGGTTGTTCACCGATGTGCGTCTGGAGGTCAAGGACGACGTGCTCGTGGTCGTGGTGCAGGAGCGGCCCAGCGTGGCCAGCCTGGAGTTCATCGGCACCCGCGAGTTCGACAAGGATGTGTTGAGCAAGGCGCTCAAGGACATCGGCCTGGCCGAAGGCCGGCCCTTCGACAAGGCCCTGCTGGATCGGGCCGAACAGGAGCTCAAGCGCCAGTACATCAACAAGAGCCTCTACGCGGCCGAGGTGGTAACCACCGTGACGCCGGTGGAGCGCAACCGGGTCAGCCTGGCCTTCACCGTGAGTGAAGGCGAGCCGGCCAAGATCAGCGAGATCCGCGTCGTCGGCAACACCGTCTACTCGGAGTCGACCCTGCGCAACCTGTTCGAGCTCGACACCGGCAACTGGATGAGCTGGTACACCAAGTCCGACCGTTACTCCCGTGCCAAGCTCAACGCCGATCTGGAGACCTTGCGGTCCTACTACCTGGCCCGCGGCTATCTGGAGTTCCGCGTCGACTCGACCCAGGTGGCCATGTCGCCCAACAAGCAGGACATGACCATCACGGTCAACGTGACCGAAGGCGAGCGCTTCGTGGTCTCGGCGGTGCGCCTGGCCGGTAACTACCTCGACCGTGACGAGGAGTTCAAGGCGCTGGTCAGCATCCGTCCGGGTGAAGCCTACAACGCTGACCAGGTGGCGGCAACGGTCAAGGCCTTCACCGAATACTTCGGACGTTTCGGCTATGCCTTTGCGCGCGTCCAGCCCGTGCCCGAGATCGACCGTAGCACCAATCGCGTGACCCTGGTCCTGCAGGCCGAGCCCTCGCGCCGTGCCTATGTGCGGCGCGTCAACATCGCGGGCAACAACCGCACGCGCGACGAGGTGATCCGGCGCGAGTTTCGCCAGTACGAGTCGTCCTGGTATGACAGCGACAAGATCACGCTGTCACGCAACCGGGTGGACCGCCTGGGCTACTTCGAGCAGGTCAATGTGGAAACCAGCGAGGTGCCGGGCACGGCCGACCAGGTGGACCTGAATCTGCAGCTCAAGGAGCGACCCACGGGTAGCCTGACCATCGGCGCAGGCTTTTCCAGCAACGAGGGTCTGGGCCTGCAGTTCGGCATCAGCCAGCAGAACGCCTTCGGCAGCGGCAATTCCCTAGGCATCCAGATCAATACAAGCCGGATCAACCGGACCATCGTGCTGAATACGACCGACCCCTACTTTACACAGGACGGGGTGTCGCGCACCATCGATCTGTACCACCGGGTTTCGCGGCCCTACCTTGACGAGGAGACCTACGCCCTGGAAACCACGGGTTCAAGCCTGCGCTTCGGTATCCCTTTCACCGAGCGGGATACCGTGTACCTGGGTGGAGGCATAGAACGCACGACCATCGTGCCCGGCACCTACCTGCCGGTGGCCTACCAGACCTACGCCGATCAGTTCGGCTTCACGAGCACAGCCTACCCTCTGACCGTGGGCTGGGGGCGTGACAACCGCGACAGTGCCCTGGTTCCCAGCAGCGGCAACTACCAGCGCCTGACGGCGGAGTGGAGCACCATCGGTGAGGTGCGCTACATACGCAGCACCTACCAGTACCAGCACTATTTCCCGCTGACCAAGCAGTACACCTTTGCCTTCAATGGCGAGCTCGGCCTGGGCAAGGCCATCGGTGACCGCACCTACCCGCTGTTCAAGAACTTCTACGGCGGGGGGCTGGGTTCCCTGCGGGGCTTCGAGGCGGGCAGCCTGGGGCCGCGCGACAGCACGACGGGCCTGAGCTACGGCGGTCCCAAGCGGATCTTCTTCAATTTCGAGCTGCAGGCACCGTTCCCGGGGGCAGGCAATGACCGCACGCTGCGGCTTTACAGCTTCGTCGATACCGGCAACGTCTATGGGCCGGATGAGTCCATCGATCCCTCCAACTTCCGGGCGGCCGCAGGGGTTGGTATCAGCTGGATTTCGCCCATGGGCCCGCTGCGCCTGGCTTTTGCACGTCCCATACGCAAATTCGAAGGCGATAGAATGCAGTTTCTGCAATTCCAGATTGGGACCACTTTCTGATGAAGTACATCACCCGACCTGCCATTCTTCTGCTGGGACTGAGCATGCTGGCCATGCCGGCGCTGGCCCAGGAGTTCCGGCTGGGCTTCGTCAGCCTGGACCGCATCATCAAGGAAGCGGTGCCGGCGAAGAACGCGCAGGCCAAGCTGGAGCAGGAGTTCTCCAGGCGTGAGAAGGATCTGCAGGCTCTTGGGGCCACCCTCAAGAGCCAGGCCGATCAGCTTGAGCGCGAGGCGCCCACCCTGTCGGAGAGCCAGCGTGCCAACCGCCAGAAGCAGCTGATCGAACTGGACCGCGATTTCCAGCGCAAGCGCCGCGAATTCCAGGAAGACCTCAACACCCGTCGCAACGAGGAGTTGCAGCAGGTCTTCGAGCGCGCCAACCGTGTGGTCAAGCAGGTGGCCGATACCGAGAAGTACGACCTGATCCTTCAGGAGGCGGTCTACGTGAACCCCAAGCACGACATCACCGACAAGGTGATCCGCGCCCTCAACGCCAGCAGCGCGGGCAAATAAGGCGGCCGCACGGACGGGCCGCGTGTCGTATGCGTCTAGGCAGCATCATCGAGCAGCTCGGGGGCGAGCTGCAGGGCGATCCCGAGCTTGAAATCCATGCCCTGGCGCCGCTGGAGTCGGCGCACGCCCAGGCGCTGAGTTTCCTCAGCAATCCCAAATACCAGCAGCAGCTGACCACCACGAAGGCCGGCTGCGTCATCGTCGCGCCCGCCCTGCGCGAAGCCGCCCAGGCGCGTGGTGCCTGCATCGTTGCCGACAACCCTTACCTCTACTTTGCCCGCGTCACGCAGCTCTGGCAGCGCAGCCGTCAGCGACCGGCCGGGCCGCGCATCCATCCGAGTGCCGTGATCGACCCGTCGGCCGAGGTTGATGCCACGGCCCAGATCGGGCCGCTTTGCGTGGTGGAACGTGGCGCGAAGATCGGCGCTGGCACGGTCCTCAAGTCGCGCGTCACGGTTGGCGAAGACTGTGTGATCGGCTCGCGTTGTATCCTGCATCCGGGAGTGGTCATCGGCGCCGACGGCTTCGGCTTCGCCAAGGATGGCGAACGCTGGGAGAAGATCGAGCAACTCGGCGCGGTGCACATCGGTGATGATGTCGAGATCGGCGCCAACACCTGCATCGACCGCGGAGCGCTGGCTGATACGGTCATCGAAGACGGCGTCAAGCTCGACAACCTGATCCAGATCGGCCACAACGTGCGCATCGGGCGCAACACGGCCATGGCTGGCTGCGTGGGTGTCGCGGGCAGCGCCATCATCGGTGCGAACTGCACCATCGGCGGTAGCGCGGGCGTGCTGGGTCACCTGACCATTGCCGACAATGTCCACGTGTCGTCTTTCTCGCTGGTGACGCGCTCGCTGACCAAGCCGGGTCATTACACGGGTTTCTACCCGCTGGACGACAATGCGGCCTGGGAAAAGAACGCCGCTACGCTGAAACAGCTCTCCACCCTGCGCGAGCGCCTGCGCGGGCTGGAAAAGGAATTCAAGGAAAGCAAAAAATGACAACGATGGACATCCACAAGATCCTCAAGATGCTGCCGCATCGTTACCCCATCCTGCTCGTGGACCGCGTGCTGGAGGTCGAGAAGGGCAAGCGCATCAAGGCCATCAAGAACGTCACGATCAACGAAGAGTTCTTCAACGGCCACTTTCCGCACCGTCCGGTCATGCCCGGCGTGCTCATGCTCGAAGCCCTGGCCCAGACGGCTGCTCTGCTGTCCTTCGAGACCCTGGGCGAGACGCCGGACGAGAACACGGTCTACTACTTCGCCGGCATCGACGGCGCGCGCTTCAAGCGGCCGGTGGAGCCGGGCGACCAGCTGATCCTTGAAGTGGAGCTGGAGCGCATGAAGGCCGGCATCTTCAAGTTCAAGGCCCGGGCCCTGGTCGGTGCGGAGCTGGCCGTGGAAGCCGATCTCATGTGCACCATGCGCAAGATCGCCTGAGGTCGGCCCGTGGCGCAGATTCATCCGACCGCCCTCGTCGACCCCAAGGCCGAACTCGACAGTACGGTCGAGGTCGGCCCCTATACGATCGTCGGCCCGCACGTGAAGATCGGAGCCGGGACGCGCATCGCCTCGCATTGCGTGATCGAGGGGCATACCACCATCGGCCGCGACAACCGGTTCTTCCAGTTCGTGTCCCTGGGCTCGGACAATCAGGACCGAAAGTACAGGGGTGAACCTTGCGAACTGCTGATCGGTGACCGCAACACCATCCGCGAATACAGCACCTACCACATCGGCACGGTCCAGGGCGGCGGTCTGACCCGTCTCGGCAGCGACAACTGGCTCATGGCCTATACCCATCTGGCGCATGACTGCCTGGTGGGTGACCACTGCATCTTTGCCAACAATGCCCAGCTCGCCGGCCATGTCGTGGTGGGTGACTGGGTCATCCTGGGTGGCTTCACTGTCGTGCACCAGTTCGTGCGCATCGGTTCGCACAGCATGAGTGCCATGTGCTCCGTGCTCTTCGGTGACCTGCCGCCCTTCGTGATGTGCCAGGGTCAGCCGGCCGAGGCGCGCTCCATGAACTTCGAGGGCCTGCGCCGTCGTGGTTTCAGCCCCGAGCGCATCAGCGCCGTCAAGGCCATGCACAAGGCCCTGTACCGTGATGGCCTGACCATGGAGCAGTCGCAGGCCCAGATCGCGGCGCTGACGCAGCGGTACCCTGAGGCGGCGCCGGATGTGACCATGATGATGGACTTCCTGTCCCAGACCACGCCGCAACGCGGCATCGTTCGTTAAGCCACCATGACCATGCCCCGTGTAGCCATGGTTGCCGGGGAAACCTCCGGTGACCTGTTGGCCGGCTTGCTGCTTGATGGCCTGAAGTCCCGCTGGCCCGGGGTGCAGGCTCTGGGCATCGGCGGAGCGCAGATGGTGCGTCGCGGCTTCGAGGCCTGGTGGCCCAGCGACAAGCTGGCCGTGCGCGGTTATGTGGAGGTGCTACGCCACTACCGCGAGATCGTCGGCATCCGCGAGCAGCTCAAGCAGCGCCTGCTGCAGGACCGTCCCGATGTCTTCATCGGTGTCGATGCACCTGACTTCAACCTGGACCTGGAGCGCGACCTCAAGGTCGCCGGCGTCAAGACCGTTCACTTCGTCTGCCCTTCGATCTGGGCTTGGCGGCCTGAGCGCGTGCACAAGATCAAGGCCAGCGTGGACCATGTGCTGTGCATCTTCCCCTTCGAGGTGGAGCTGCTGGCGCAGCACGGCATTGCTGCCACTTACGTGGGCCATCCCTTGGCCAACGTGATCCCCAGGGTGCCGGACCGCGCCGCGGCGCGTACCGCACTCGGCCTGCCGCAGCAGGCGCCGGTGCTGGCCATCCTGCCGGGCAGTCGCGGCTCAGAGGTCAAATACCTGGCCGAGCGTTTTTTCCGCGCGGCGGCGCTGATGATGCGCCAACGGCCGGAACTGAAAATCGTGGTGCCGGCGATTCCGCGGCTGCGCGCCGCCATCGAGCGTGCCGCCCGAGCCGCCAGCGTGCTGGAACACATGCAGATCGTCGACGGCCAGTCTCATACCGTGCTGACGGCCTGCGACGTGACCCTGATCGCCAGCGGCACGGCCACGCTGGAGGCCGCGCTCTTCAAGCGGCCCATGGTCATCGCCTACAACATGAACTGGCTGACCTACCAGCTCATGAAGCGCAAGCACCTGCAGCCCTGGATCGGCCTGCCCAACATCCTATGCCGCGACTTCGTCGTGCCCGAGCTGGTGCAGCAGGCGGCCACGCCCGAGGCCCTGGCCGCGGCCACGCTGCAGTGGCTGGACGATCCTGGCCGTGTGGCCATCCTCGAACAAACCTTCACCGCCCTGCATGTCGAGCTGCAGCGCGATACCTCTCTTCTTTCCGCCGATGCGATCGCGCAAGTTCTTGCAGGCTGAGCAGGCCACGCTGTTGTGGGACACCCCGGGCCTGGTAGCCGGGGTGGACGAGGCCGGGCGTGGCCCGCTTGCCGGGCCCGTGGTGGCTGCAGCCGTGATCCTTGACGACCTGAACCCCATCGCCGGCCTGGCCGACTCCAAGAAGCTCACGGCACTGCGGCGTGAGAAGCTTTACGACGAGATCCGCGCCAAGGCCCTGTGCTGTTCGATTGCCGAGGCCAGCGTGGAAGAGATCGACGCACTCAATATCCTGCAGGCCACAATGCTGGCCATGCGCCGTGCCGTCGAGGGCCTGCGCCTCAAGCCGGCCAAGGTGCTGGTCGATGGCAACCGCCTGCCCGTGCTCGACGTGCTGGCCGAGGCCATCGTCAAGGGCGACGCCAAGGTGCCGGCCATCTCGGCCGCGTCCATCCTGGCGAAGGTGCACCGCGACCGCTGGTGTGCAGACTACGACCGAGAGTTTCCGCAGTACGGTTTTGCCGGCCACAAAGGCTATGGCACGGCCGAACACCTGGCCGCACTGCGTGCGCATGGTGCCTGTCCCCAGCATCGCAAGACCTTTGCGCCGGTGACCGAGGTGTTGCGATGAGCGTACAGGAGCCTGTCCGCATCACCGCGCGCGACAATCCGCTGCTCAAGGAGTTGCGCAGGCTCAGCCAGGACGGCTCGGCCTATCGCAAGCTGGGGCGTTGCTGGGTTGAAGGGGATCACCTGGCCCGTGCGGCCCTGCAACGCGGCGTGCGCCCCGCCGTGGCTGTGCTGGCCGAGTCGGCCTGGGCGGCGCTGGGCGGGGAGTTTGGTGCTGTGGCGGGCAAGACGGTGCTGCTGTCCGATGACTTGTTCGATGCCATCAGCGGCCTGGAGTCGCCAGCCCGGTTGGGCCTGGTGCTTGCTATGCCAGCTGAGGCCGCGGTGCAGGCCGGGCAGGCCGCTGTCATCCTGGATCGTGTGCAGGATGCCGGCAATGTGGGCTCCATCCTGCGCAGTGCGGCGGCCTTGGGTTTCTCGCAGGTGATCGCACTCAAGGGGACGGCCGCACTCTGGTCGCCCAAAGTCTTGCGCGCCGGCATGGGTGCGCATTTCGCCCTGCATCTGGTGGAGGGCGTGGCGCCAGACGCCGTAGAGAAGCTGGACCTGCCGCTGCTCGTGACCAGCTCGCACCAGGGCGAGCTGCTGCACAAGGCCAAGCTGCCCTGGCCCTGCGCCTGGGTGCTGGGCCACGAAGGGCAGGGCGTGGGGCCCGAACTCATGGCTCGCGCTGCACTCTCTGTGCGTATCGCCCAGCCCGGCGGGGAAGAGTCGCTCAATGTGGCAGCAGCAGCGGCCATCTGCCTGCATGCAAGTGCCGCGGCGCGCTGAGGGAAGACGGTTTGCGGCGGCGGCGCACCGAGGGATATCCCTCGCTTCAGCTATAATCTCCGACTGTTCAGAAATCCAGCCGCCCCAGCGCATTTCCGTCCGAACAATCCCTCTCAAAAGCAGCAGCCAGGACCCGTTTCCTGTGGAATGCGTGGGCGCGCCCGTAACCAACGGAGTACCCAGTGCTTTTGTCTCTCCAGGGAACCACCCCTCACGCCATCCTGGCGCTCGCAGACGGCACGGTCTTTCTCGGCAATTCCATCGGTGCCACCGGCACCACCGTCGGCGAAGTGGTGTTCAACACCGCCATCACC
>CAMLNH010000057.1 GCA_946481355.1 uncultured Curvibacter sp. | reverse complement strand
AGCTGCCCATCAGCCGCTGGCAGCGTGACCTGACCGACTCCACCGTGCTGCGCAATATGGGCGTGGCCGTGGGCTATGCTGTGCTGGCCTACCAGTCGCTGAGCGTAGGCCTGAACAAGCTGGAGCTCAACAGCGCAGCGCTGGCGGCCGACCTGGACGCCTCCTGGGAAGTGCTGGCCGAGCCCATCCAGACCGTGATGCGCCGTTATGGTGTGGCCGGCGCCTACGAGAAACTCAAGGAAGTCACGCGCGGCCAGACCGTCACCGCCGCGGACCTGCATGCGCTGATCCGCAGCCTGGAGATCCCTGAGGCCGACAAGCAGCGCCTGCTGGCCATGACACCGGGCAGCTACACGGGCAAGGCGGCTGAATTGGCCAAGCGAGCCTGATCCCTTGGCCCTCAAATCCACGGTCTTCAAGGCCAATCTGCAGATCGCCGACATCGACCACGGCTACTACGCCGACCATGCGTTGACGCTTGCGCGGCATCCGAGCGAGACCGATGAGCGCATGATGATCCGGCTCGTCGCCATGGCCCTGCAGGCGCACCGCCTGCAGACCGAGCTGGGCGGCGACGGCACCCTGGCCTTCGGCGCTGGCCTGTCCGACCCCGACGAACCCGACGCCTGGCTGCGCGACTACACGGGCCAGACCCGCCTGTGGATCGAAGTCGGCCAGCCCGAGGACAAACCGCTCGCCAAGGCCTGCAGCAAGTCGGATGCGGTGCTGGTCTACTGCTTTGCCCACGCCGCCGAGGTCTGGTGGCGCGGCATCGAGAACAAGCTCACGCGCCTGGACAAGCTGCAGGTCTGGCGCGTGCCTGCCGAAGCCTCCCAGGCCCTGGCCGCCATGGCCGAACGCAGCATGCAGCTGCAGGCCACGATCCAGGAAGGCGCGCTGATGCTGGGCAACGGCCGCCAGCAGGTGGACGTGGAGCCGCTGCGCTGGAAGTGAGGTTCAGGCCGCGGCCGGCTCGGCCGTGCGTTCGGCGGCCCGTTCCGCATAGCGGTTGAAGCGCCAGGCATCCCCATGCAGGGTGATGCGGCGCCAGGTCTGGCGTTTCTCCGCCGGACTCAGCTCTGGCCAGTGCTGCACTTCGTCAAAGGTCCGGCCACAACCCTTGCACACTGGATCACCCTGGCTGGTCGAGCAGATCGCAATGCAGGGCGTGTCCGGCGTGGTCTCGTACCAGGCCAGCCAAGCTTCATAGGCGGCACGCGGCATGCTGCGCGCGTCGGCTTCCTGCTCGCGGAAATAGACCATGAGAGCGTAGACCTCGGCCAAGGCCCGGACGGGACGGGCCAGGGTGATGCCGTCCGGCGAGGGCTCGCGCTCACGCCAGTGGTTGATGGCCGCCTCGATGTCGGTGATGTGGATGCCTGCCATGGGGAGGCAGGATCATAGCGGTTGCGGCCCGGCCCCCCGGTCCCGCAAAGACCCTCCACGGCCCGGGCCATTGAAGGGCATGGTCCAATGCTTCTCACGAAGGGGAGTAGCTCCCGACCACGCTGGCCACCGCGCCGGCGTGTCCATCAGTCAGTCGTCAATACGAAGCCCTTGCGGCTTCCGGCTGGCTGGGCAGCCGACGCCACCGCGTCTTGCTGGGCAAGACCTTCGACTGGAGCCGTCACAGGCCCGTCGAAGCGCCTTCTGCAGCCCGCTGCCGTGTGTGCACGACATCCTGTGCCTGCATCGCCGTCACACACTGGAGTTACTTCATGGAATTGTTTTCCACTGCCTGGTTGTCCGCACTGCTGGCCATCATCCTCATCGACCTCGTGCTTGCTGGCGACAACGCCATCGTGATTGCCCTGGCCGCGCGCAATCTGCCCCCGCAGCTGCAACGCAAGGCCATCATCTGGGGCACGGTCGGCGCCATCGCCGTGCGCTCGGTCATGACCCTCAGTGTGGTCTGGCTGCTCAAGATCCCGGGCCTGATGCTGGTGGGCGGCCTGGGCCTGGTCTGGATCGCCTACAAGCTGCTGGCGGACCAGGAAAGCGGTGAGCACGACGGGCCGGTCGCGACCACCTTCTGGGGCGCCATGAAGACCATCATCGTCGCCGATGCGCTCATGGGCGTGGACAACGTGCTCGGAGTCGCCGGTGCGGCCCAGGGCTCCATGGACCTGGTGGTGCTGGGCCTGCTCATCAGCGTGCCCATCGTGATCTTCGGCAGCAAGGTGGTGCTCAAGCTGGTGGAACGCTTCCCGGTGATCATCCAGCTTGGTGCGGCTGTGCTGGCCTTCACCGCGGCCAAGATGATCGTCAACGAGTCCCTGCTCGACGCTGTGTTCGATCCGCATGCCCCGCTGCGCTGGGCGCTCTACGTGGTCACGGTCGCCGGTGTGCTGGCCGTTGGCTGGTGGAAGACCCGCGCCCAGACGGCACAAGCCGCTGCCTGAAACCGAAGCCGCCACCCGCACCGGGGACCGACCGGCCCCGGTGCTATGCTCAGCCGCCATGAAACTCCTGGCGAAATGGCTGCTGAGCGCCACTGCGCTGCTGGCGCTGACCTATCTGTACACCGGTGTCGAGGTGCAGGGCTTTGGTGCTGCCTTGCTGGCCGCTGTCGTGATCGGCCTCTTCAACATCTTTCTGCGCCCCGTCCTCATCCTGCTCACGCTGCCCGTGACGCTGGTCACGATGGGGCTGTTTCTCTTCGTGATCAATGCCCTGCTGTTCTGGGCTGCAGCCACACTGCTGGACGGCTTTCAGGTGCGGGATTTCACGGCGGCCCTGCTGGGCTCACTGCTGTATTCGATCTTCAGCCTGGTGATCGACTCAGCGCTCGAGCGCCTGTTCCCGCAGCAGTGACTCAATCTGCCGGCTGCGGGTGTCGATGATGGACGCCTCGATGTGGTCCACCGCACCTCCCTGCCGCGCCAGCTCCTGGGCCGCCTTGAGCCGATCTCGGGCCGCGGCATAGTCCAGCCGCGCCGCATGGGCCTCGGCCTCGGCACGCACCGCCTGCAAGGTCCGTCCCTGGGCCGTATAGGCCGCCGCCAGCAGTTGCCAGGCCTGCGCGTCGCGCGGGCGGCCGGCCAGCCAGACCTGCAGCTGCTCAGACGCCTCCCGCGCCCGCCCGCCCTGCGTCCAGGCGGTGGTCCGCAGCAGCACCCAGGCCCGCGGCTGCTGGCTGGAGGGTCCGGACGCCGAGGCGCCCAGCAGCTCCCGCGCGAGCCGTGCATCGTCCAGGGCCAACGCCAACTCTGCGCCCAGCAGGCGCCCCTGATAGGCCGCCGCGGCATCCTGCGTGACCCTTGCCTGCAGGCGCTCCTGCCAACGGCGGGCGCTCTCAAATTCGCGCAGGCCGCGGGCGGCCATGACGGCGGCATACAGCACGCCGGCCTGCTGTGCCGGCGACATCCTGGTGTAAGCGGGGGCCTCGGCCTGGGCCAGCGCCTGACGCAGACTGTCCACTTCGGGGTTGGCCAGCATCCGCGCCCGCGCCGCCATCATGGCGTGCACCATGGTCAGCGCGCGTGCTGGCGCAGCCGGCAGCAGATGCTGCCGGGCCTGCATGTCGGCGATCCGCTCCGTGGTCAGCGGGTGGCTGCGCAGGTAGGGAAAGGCGCCGGTGTCGTTGAAACGGTTGGCCTGTTGCAGCTTCTCGAACATGCCCACGAAACCGCGCGGATCGAAGCCGGCCTGCGTCATCACGCTGTAACCCACACGATCCGCCTCGCGCTCCATGTCGCGCGAGAAGTTGAGCTGCCCCTGGACCGCCGCCGCCTGGCCGCCCACAATCATCGCCCCCGCGGCGCTCGGGTTGCTGGCCGCTGCCAGGGCACCCAGGATCATGGCCCCCAGCAGCCACGGCGCCTGGTTGCTCTGCCGGCTGATGATGCGGGCAATGTGGCGCTGCGTCACATGACTCAGCTCGTGGGCCAGCACGGACGCCAGTTCATCCTCGTTGCTGACCACGGCAATCAGGCCCAGATGCACGCCCATATAGCCGCCGGGCAAGGCAAAGGCATTGACACTGCGGTCACGCCCCAGCAGCACGTCCCAGGCGTAACGCTCCTCGAGCTCGGGCGACAGCTCGCCGCGCGTGCGGGCAGCGTCCATCAGACGCAACCAGATGCCCTGGACGTAGTCGCCCAGGATGGCGTCGTCGAGATAGTCGGGGGACCGGTAGAGCTCGCGCGCGATGCGGTCGCCAAGCTGACGCTCGGCGCTGCTGCTCATTTCGGCGCCGTCACCCAGGGCGGGCAAGGCGCTCTGCGCCGAGGCTGGCAGCATCAGCTGCGTTGCCACCAAGGCCCAGATCGATAGCTTGAGAAGAACTTTGCGGCAACGCTTCAAAATGAATCCACCGAGATAAAACCTTGTATCTCTGCACTGTCAGCGTCAATCAGCGCGGTCCAGAATGATTTGCGCGCTGCCACCGGCAGATATTTCAAGGCATTTTCAGGGCGCCCGGACTGTGCAATAGCTGCATCAATCTCGGCCGCCTGCTGGGGAAAGCGCCGCTTGAGTTCCGAGGCAGGCCTTGCCGCGGCGAGCACACGTTGCTTTGCTTGCCCATAGTTTTCCCAGAGATCCGGCCGCGCGCTCAGGTGCAAACCCTGCAAAGCCGCCAAGGTCGCGCTAGTCTCCTCACCTGCGTCACGGAAGGAGCGGACCGCCAGCAAGGTGGGGCCGGTCAGCGGCATGGCATCCACATCCGCAGGGGTCTGCTGCAGCATTTCTTCGGGAATGTCGATCGCATGGATGACCCGGAAGCGATCAAGTTCAAACACCAGATGAACCGGCCGCGCCACGGAAACCGTCCAGAGACCGTAAATGAGGGCAGCAAGTTGGATCAGGCCTACGATGCCGAGATCCCGTACCAGCTCGCTGCGCGGCTTTTTGCGATTGAAGACCGCCAGCGTAATCAAGGGGCCCAGGATCACGTCGACGGCGATCACGATGAAGAAGAGCTCTCGCCCCCCCGAAATCTCCCGATAGGGAAAGGGATACCAGAGCACAAACACCAGCAAGGCAGCCAGCAGGGCGATCAAAAGGCTGACTCCCAGGTGAATACCGCCGGCACGCAGCCTGTCTTTCCAGTTCAAGATGAAAGTTTGCGTCATGCTCGTATGATGCGCGAATCGTGTTGAGATTTGGTAAACCGGGATTTTCCATGAGTACTCTGACCCACTTCGACGCCCAAGGCCAAGCCCATATGGTGGACGTCGGAGGAAAAGCAAGCACCCACCGTATTGCCGTGGCCACCGGGCGGATTGAAATGCTACCGGAGACGCTGGCTCTGATCGAATCGGGCACGGCCAAGAAAGGGGATGTGCTCGGGATTGCACGTGTCGCGGGCATCATGGCGGCCAAAAGGACCAGTGACTTGGTTCCGCTGTGTCATCCTGTCGCGTTGACTCGTGTCGCAGTCGAATTTTCACTCCATCGTGCGCCAGTGACGGCTTACGTGGTATGCACCGTCACCGTTGAGACCGTGGGCCAGACCGGTGTGGAAATGGAAGCGCTAACAGCTGTCCAGGTGTCCTTGCTGACCATCTACGATATGTGTAAGGCTGCGGACCGCGCGATGGTCATGACATCCGTTAAATTGATGGAGAAGCATGGTGGCAAGTCTGGCAGCTACAGAGCTGTTGGTGAGATCTGACGAAGTCGCTCGATAGCCTGTTGGTCCGCGCGGGGCCTGTGCCTGCCAGGCGCAGCCTGTTAACTCAGGAGTGACGGGCTGATAGCTAGTGCTTAATCAAGGAAGCCCAACTTCCCGCAACACGGAATACTTTTCTTCCGCCAGGCTTCGCCAGCTCGCTCTGATGCCCTCATAAGTCTTTTCCCCGTGCATAGCGCGGATCACCTGCATTTGTCGACGCGCCTCTGTTTCCTGTCCGTTCAACGCCAAAGACAGAGCATAGCGATTTTGCGTTGCGGGCCATGGATAACGCAGCGCGGCCTTACGGGCCGTCTCGATGAGTTCGGGGGTCATGAGCGGCTCCGGTTTAATTCTGCCCGCGTTCAGGAGGCCCCCGAGCTGTGTTAGCAGCAGGGGTTCGGGTTTGACATGATCCTCCGGGGTCTTGCCTAGCCGCAGGGATTCAAAGCGCACTACCCTGAAATCCTCTTCCACTTTGATGTATTCCAGCACTGTAGATATAGCCACGGCTGAAACCAGCACAACGATCAAGCCGGCGGTCCCTGCGCGTAAGCGAAGGAGCGCCCTGCCACCTGTAGCCGACTCCAGCGCACCAAAAATGAACATAGTTGGCGCCAGAAAGTAGGCATAGGCGTGCGGGAACTCCAACATCGCGTGCACAGCCACTGGTAGCGTTGCAGCAATGCAGTACCAATGACCGATGCTAGTGCAACCCGAGAGCCGCCTCCACAACCAGACCCCCGAGAGCCCCAGTACGAACACTGCTATTGGTGCACCCGCCCCCAAAACCAAATCCAGCACGATGTTGTGGGCGTAGGTATACGGCTCGCTCAGCGGATAGCCGCTGACCACCACATTGTGGGCTGCGGACACTTCGCGCAGCCCCCAGCCGGCCCAGGGCCGCAAGGATATTGCTTCCAGCAGCTGCGGCCAGACTACTAGGCGCATTCCGGCTTGGGTATTGATTTGAGCATTCGATGCATATTGCCCCCCCGCGCTCATCCAAGCAGGCCAGCCCAGATAGAGCAGCAGGAACACTGCATACGCGGCCATCAGCACCCACGAAGGTATGGCCAGCCTCATGCGGCGCATCCCCACCAGAGACCAAAGCATGAGCATGGTCATGCTGAGCACTCCGGTGCGCGACTCCGTCGCCGCCATGCCGATGGCTAACAACAGATAAGTCAGTGCAGCGCTCAGGTGGCCCAGGCGCTGGATCTGCAGCAGCAGGATCAGGCTTGCCAGCCCCATCAGCAGGAGCGTGGCCAACTGGTTCGGCTGGCCGAGGTTACCGCCTGGGCGCCGCAACTCTGTCATACGACTGATCCAGCTCGCGTTTGGCCAAACATCAAATGCCTGCACCAAGGCAATCATCACAGAGGCCAGGGCACCGGTCAAAAAAGCCCAAGCCAGAGGTTCTAGTATCGCCTCCAGCGCTTTTTCTTCTGTCGGACTCTCCGGCCGGCCAGCCGCAAAGCCCAGACCCCATGCGAATGCTGCGAGCGCAAAATACAGACTGAGCACGAGAGCATCCCCGCCATAGCTGATCTGACCAGCAAACCACTGCAAAATCACCAGTCCAGTGAGCCCAGGCCAAAGCAGAATGGAAACCGGCAGGGCAATGTTTCCAGGGGTGCCGGCTGTGCCGCCGCGTCGCACCAAGGTACCGCCCAATGCCAGCATCAGGATGCCAAAGAACACCAGGACCTCACTGTGCCAGCTGACCCAGGGCAGGATATGCAATGGCTGCAGCCAGCTGGCCAGTAGCAAGGCCAGGGCGATTAGAGAGAGCATCCCGGTTTTCATTGAGGCAAAAAGAAACGCCCCTTGCGGGGCGTCTCTTCAGGTCAAGGCCTGATCAGGATCAGACGCCGCGGCAGGAACCCGGCAGGAACTTGGCCGGCACGGTGGTCACGGCAGTGCCGCCGTTCAGCACAGTGCGGTTACCGCAGACCCAGGCCGACAGCGGAGCAGTAGCCGTGATGGCGGCGCCGCCAGCTGCTGTGGGCACCAGACTCACGGTACGCGTGTCGATCTGGTCAACGCTGCCAGCATCGTTAAAGCCTTGAGCCGTTACGATGATGCCACCGTCGGCATCGGTGGCCACACTGGCAACGTACTTGGAGGTGGCGGTAGAGCTTTCGCAGCCCCAGTTACCGGCGGTCGGCAGGCTGCCTGCGTTGTTCGACTGGTAAACCTCGGTGATCGAGGTGCGGCAGGCAGACGAAGCCAAGATCACTTCAGACAGCTTGGCACGCTTGGTGTAGTCCTGATAGGCCGGCAGGGCGACGGCGGCCAAGATACCGATGATCGCAACCACGATCATCAGTTCGATCAGGGTGAAACCCTTCTGGATAGAACGCTTCATGAAGAACTCCTAGGTTAAAAAACGGCTGCAGCCGTGCTGCAGGCTGGCATATTGTGCAGTTTCCGTGCCAGCAGGCAAGTGTGAGAAATTCCGCCGTTTTGACGCCTGTATACTGAAAATTGGCTCGAAAACCGCCATTCCTGTCCGCACCAGAAAAAAGACTGACATTTTTGTCCAGACAAGCTCGTCACTTGATGCAGACCTGACGAACCTGCTTGAGGTCGGTCATGCCCAGCATGATCTTCTCCATGCCGTCCATCTTGAGGGTCCGCATGCCGCTTTCCACGGCGGCTGCAAAGATCTCGGCCACGCGGGCGCGCTCCTGCACCAGCTTTTTGACCCGGTCGTCGGCAATCAGTAGCTCGTGCAAGCCGAGACGCCCCTTGTAGCCGGTGTTGTTGCATTTGTCGCAGCCCACGGGTTTGTAGAAGCGCAGCTTTCCGTCTTCGCCGTAATTGACCACCCATTCCTCATAGAGTTTCTGGGCTTCGCCGCTGAAGTCGGCCTTCCAGGCCGGGGTGTTGCGCAGCTCCTCTGAATATTCCGAAATGAAGCTGTTGATCTCTGAAGTACTGGGGTTGTAAGGCTGCTTGCAGTCGCAGAGCTTCTTGGCCAAGCGCTGGGCCAGGATGCCCAGCAGGGCGTCGGCAAAGTTGAAGGGGTCCATGCCCATGTCCAGCAGGCGGGTGATGGACTCGGGTGCGGAGTTGGTGTGCAGGGTGGAGAAGACGAGGTGACCGGTCAGCGAGGCTTCCACGCCCATGGACACGGTTTCCTTGTCGCGCGACTCGCCCACCATGATGATGTCCGGGTCGGCGCGCAGGAAGGCGCGCATGATCAGCGCAAAGTCGATGCCAGCCTTCTTGTTGATCTGGACCTGACGCAGGCCCCGCTGCGTGATTTCCACCGGATCTTCGGCGGTCCAGATCTTGGTGTCCGGTGTGTTGAGAAACTTCAGAATGGAGTGCAGCGTCGTCGTCTTGCCGGAACCGGTAGGGCCGCAGACGTAGAACAGGCCATAGGGCTTGCTGACGGTGCTTTCCAGGCGCTGTCGGTTGTGCGAAGTCAGACCCAGTTTTTCCAGCGGAATTGGCTCGCCGGAAGCCAGGATACGCATGACCACGTCTTCCACCCCGCCGGCAGAGGGAATGGTGGCCACCCGCAACTCGATATCCAGCGGGCCGTACTTCTTGAACTTGATCTTGCCGTCCTGTGGCTTGCGACGCTCGGAAATGTCCAGGTCGCACATGATCTTCAGGCGGGTCACCATGGCCTGGCGGAAATGTGCCGGCACCTCGATATAGGGCATCAGGGTACCGTCGACCCGGAAGCGGATACCGGTCTTGAGCTTGCCTGGCAGAGGCTCGATATGGATGTCCGAAGCCTTCTGGTTGTAGGCGTCGACGATGACCTTGTTGACGAACTTCACGAGCTCGTTGTCGGCGGCAGCGGACTCCAGGGAGTCATCGTTCTCGTCATCGCCGCCCAGGGGCCCGCCCATGTCAGCGAGCATCTGATCGATCGAGGTGCTATCGACGGCCGCGCCAAAGAGTTGTTCCAGCGTCTGTTCGAATTCCGTCTGCGTCGTGACCCGATAAGCAAATTTGTGGATGCGAGAGAACACCTGGGGCACCACGCGGGCACCGCGGGTGGCCTCCGGGTCCAGGCACATGATGATCAGCCCTTCAGGCGATTCTTCCAGGGGAATCCACCCCTGACCTTCAGTGAACTCGCGCTTGAGCGAGCCATGCAGCATCTCGGAGCGGATCCGCCCGGCGTTGAAGGGCTCGTAGGACACGCCAAAGAACTTGGCAAGCGAAGGCCCGATCTGTGAGGGTGTGAGCTGATGGCGGCTCATGAGCAGATGCTCCACCGGCCGCCCCTCATTGCGGGCCTCCTGTACACAGTCCTGCAATTCCGTACCGGTGATCAGGCCGTCGGCCACCAGACCGTCGTACTTGGTGGCTCGGATGCGTTGGGGTTCGTCGGTCTTGTGCATGCGGGTACGGATGGCGGTGGCCAGCGTCTTGCAGAGCTGAACAACCCCTTTGACATCCAGTTCGGAGAAGGGCTGATCCGCCTTGTTGTTGATGACCTGCAGCACGCCGTAGAGATTGCCACCTTCGATGATGGGGGACACCAGCATCTGCTTGGTACGGTAACCCGAGCGCTTGTCCACCTCCTGGAGAAAGGCGAGCTGGGGATGGATCTGCTTGAGCGCCTCCACGTCATAGACATCGGCCAGATTGAGCAGCTTGCGGCTGAACGCCACATAGCCGGCGATGCTCTGCGGGCTGATGGGCAGCTTGAGTTCGCGGCTGCTCGTCAAGCCCGTCTTGATCTTGGAGACGATGGACGTTTCGTCGTCGCTCACTGCATAGAGCGTCAGCCGATCAGCATTGAAGAGCTTGCAGATTTCAGGGCTGACTTCAAGCATGATCTGTTCGACATGCTCGGTCTCATGGATGCGCAGCACTACCTGCTTGAGCTGGCGCACAAACAGGGCCTCGAAGGTCTTGTCCTGCTTGTCGCTTGCGGGCTGCTGCGAATCCCGAAAACCGGGATCCCCTCCGCCCGGCGGTTTCATGACGGCGCTCATAAGTCAAACTCCTGTCCTGCCTGCAACCAGCGGATGTCATGCTGGCGCCGGTTGCCC
>CAMLNH010000056.1 GCA_946481355.1 uncultured Curvibacter sp. | reverse complement strand
AGAGCTTTTCGTCCTGCACGCCGAAGAGCTCGACCTTGGCCACATCGGGCACGCGCAGGAGCTGCTGGCGTACATCGTCGGCAAAGACCTTGAGTTCGGCCTGGCTGAAACCGTCCGTCTGCAAGGCGTAGATCACGCCATAGACGTCACCGAACTCGTCGTTGAAGAAAGGCCCCTGGACCCCGCCGGGCAAGGTGGCACGCATGTCCCCGATCTTCTTGCGCACCGTGTACCAGGTCTGCGGCACATCGCCCGGCCGCGACGAATCCTTGAGCTGGAAGATGATCAGCGACTCGCCGGGTTTGGAGTAGCTGCGGATCTTGTCGGCGTCCGGCACCTCCTGCAGGGTACGCTCGATCTTGTCCGTCACCTGCTCGGCCACCTGCTGCGCCGTGGCGCCGGGCCAATAGGTGCGTACCACCATGGCGCGGAAGGTGAAGGGCGGGTCTTCGTCCTGCCCGAGCTGGAAATAGGCCGCGAAGCCCAGCACCATCAGCACCACCAGCAGGTAGCGCGTGAGGGCGGGATGCTCGATGGCCCAGCGTGAGAGGTTGAAGCCGGCGGAAGGATCCTTGCGGTTCATGCGCGCCTCACTTGCCGTTGGCCACAGGAACGGAGGTCGTGTCCACCGTGGTCTGGGGTGGGCCGCTCAGGCTCTGCGCCGTCTTCTCGCGCCAGAGCATGACTTTCTGTCCCGGCGCAAGCACATGCACCCCCGCCGTCACCACCTGCTGGCCTTCCTGCAGGCCTGCGGCCACCACGGCCTCATTGCCGTCGGCCGTGGCGATCTGCACGGGCTGCGAACGCACCGTCATGGTCCGGGGATCCAGCACCCAGACCGCCGTGGCCTGACCGTCCTGACGCAAGGCACTTGTGGGCAGCTTGATGGCCCGCGGACGATCGCCATTCGCCACCCTGGGCTGCACCGTCACTGTGGCGCCCAGCGGTGGCAGATCGCGCCCTTGCAGGCCCACCTTGACCAGATAGGTGCGCGTCACCGGGTCGGCGCTGGCCGAGACCTCACGCACCTTGCCGATCAGCTGGGTCTGGCCCGGCCAGACCCGTACTTCGACCGCAGCGCCGTCGCGCATCAGGCCCAGCTTGTCCTCGGGCACGGCGAACACGGCGTCGCGCCCACCCTCCTGGGCAAGACGCACCACCGGCTGGCCGGCACTGACCACCTGGCCGGTCTCGGCCTCGACGGCCGTCACCACGCCGGCCACGTCAGCCACCAGGGAGGTGTAGCTGCCCTGGTTGCGCTGGCTGGTCAATTGGGCCTGGGCCTGGTCCACCTGGGCCTGGGCCGCTTTGAGATTGGCCTCGCGGCGCTCCAGTTCGGCGCCGCTGATGAAGTTCTGCTCGCGCAGTTCCTTGAAACGCTTGTAATCTGCCGCGGCCAGATCGCGGTTGGTCACGGCGGCCGCATACTGGGCCTGGGCCGCGTCGGCAGCCAGGCGGTAGTCCTGCGGGTCCAGACGCGCCAGTACCTGGCCGGCCTTGACGCGTTCGCCCAGCTCCACCTCGCGGCTCACCAGTTTGCCCGCCACCCGGAAGCCCAGGCGCGACTCGATGCGGGGCTTCACCTCACCGGAGAATTCCTGGTTCGCCTCCAGGCTGCCGCTGCGCACGGTCAAGACCTTGACGGCACGCACGGGCTCTTCGACCGGCGCAGAGGGGCTGCAGGCTGCCAGCAGCGCCAGCAGGGGCAGAGAAAAGGCGGCACGGGCCAGACGATGCGCACGCAAGGCGTGGAATTCGGACATGGAAAAACCCCGGAAAGTGGCTGGGAAATTAATAACCGATTGGTCAGTAATCTAGGTAAAAACCCGATCCATGTCAAGCACGGCGAGAATCCACGGCGTGAACAAGCCCATCCCCGCCCCGGTCGACCACTACGAGAACTTCCCCGTCGCCTCCTGGTTGTGCCCGCCCCGCTTGCGCCCCCCCATCGCCGCGATCTACCACTTTGCCCGCACGGCCGATGACATCGCCGACGAAGGCGAGGCCACGGCAGACCAGCGCCTGGACGCGCTGGCCGCCTACCGCGCCGACCTGCTGGCCACGGCCCAGGGCCTGCCCCACAGCGGACGCTGGCCCCAGGTGTTTGCGCCCCTGAGCACGCAGCTGCAGACCTTCGGTCTGCCCCTGCCCCTGCTGGATGACCTGCTCGACGCCTTCGCCCAGGACGTGCGCAAGACCCGCGATGGCCAGGGCTATGCCAACCGCGCCGAGCTGCTCGACTACTGCCGTCGCTCGGCCAACCCCGTGGGTCGTCTGCTGCTGCACCTCTATGACGTGCAGGACGACACCGCCTTGCACCAGAGCGATGCCATCTGCAGCGCCCTGCAGCTCATCAACTTCTGGCAGGACATCAGCCGCGACGTCCCGCGCGGCCGCCACTACCTCAACGATGCCGACTGTGCCGCCCACGGCGTGACGCGTGCGGACATCCATGCCCTGCAGCCCACGCCCGCCCTGCTGGCCCTGGTGGCAGAGCAGGTGCGCTGGGCTCGCGAGCTCATGCACGCAGGCGCACCGCTCGTGCACCGCGTGCCGGGCCGCGCGGGCTGGGAACTGCGCTTCGTGGTCCAGGGCGGCCTGCGCATCCTCGACCGGATCGAAGCCCTGGGCCACAACACCTTGCAGCACCGCCCCATGGTCGGTGCTGCCGATGCGCCACGGCTGCTGTGGCGCGCGCTGTGGATGTGACAATCGGGGCCGATCACGCAAGCAATCAATGAACACCCCCGAGCAATACGTCCAGGACAAGGCCGCCGCCTCCGGCAGCAGCTTCTACTACGCCTTCCTCTTCCTGCCCAAGCCGCGCCGCGCGGCCATCACGGCCTTCTATGCCTTCTGCCGCGAGGTGGATGACGTGGTCGACGAAGTCTCCGATCCCGGCGTGGCCCAGACCAAGCTGGCCTGGTGGCAGGCCGAGGTGCAACGCGCTTACGTGGGCCAACCCGGCCACCCGGTGCTGCAGGCCCTCATCCCCCATGTGGAGACCTATGGCATCGAGGCGCGGCACCTGCTGGCCGTGATCGACGGCTGCCAGATGGACCTGGAGCAGACCCGCTACCTCGACTACCCCGGACTGCAGAACTACTGCCACCTGGTCGCCGGCATCGTCGGTGAGGTCGCCGCACGCATCTTTGGTCAGACGGAAGAAGCCACCACACGCTACGCCCACACCCTGGGCCTGGCCTTCCAGCTCACCAACATCATCCGCGACGTGGGTGAGGACGCGCTGCGCGGCCGCATCTACCTGCCCGTCAACGAGCTGCAGCAGTTCGATGTCAAGGCCCATGAGGTCCTGAACCGTCAGTACTCGGAGCGCTTCACGGCGTTGATGAAGTTCCAGGCCGAACGCGCCCACCGCCTCTACGACGAGGCCCTGGCCCTGCTGCCCGCGGCCGACCGGCGCGCGCAGAAGCCCGGCCTCATGATGGCCAGCATCTACCGCACCCTGCTGCGCGAAATCGAGCGCGACAACTTCCAGGTGCTGCACCAGCGCACCAGCCTCACGCCGCTGCGCAAGCTCTGGCTGGCCTGGCGTGTGCAGGCGCTCGGGAAACTATGACCCCCATGCTGGTCACTTCGTGTACTGCGCTGCCCCCCGGGGGGGGCCTCGCACCTTGGGGCGGCCCGGCGGTGCTTGAATGAGGGTGGCCATCGTCGGGGCCGGCTGGGCCGGCCTGGCCGCCGCCGTGCAGGCCGTGGAGGAGGGTCACCAGGTCACCGTGTTCGAAGCCGCGCGCACACCCGGCGGCCGCGCCCGCGGCCTGGAGATCACGCTGCCCGATGGCCGCAGCATGACGGTGGACAACGGCCAGCACATCCTGATCGGCGCCTACACGGACGCGCTGCGCCTCATGCGCACGGTCGGCGTCGATCCTGACACCGCTCTGCAGCGTCTGCCGCTGACCCTGCAGTTCCCCGATGGCGCGGGCCTGCGCCTGCCCGATCTGCCCGTGCCGCTGGACGTGCTGGCCGGCATCCTGCGCAACTGCGCCTGGCCGCTGTGCGAGCGCCTGGGCCTGCTGCGCGCCGCCCTGGGCTGGAAGCTCGCAGGTTTTGAGTGCGCCGACACGCTCAGCGTCGCCGGGCTCTGCGCCGGGCTCGGCCCGCGCGTGCAGGCCGAGCTGATAGCCCCCCTGTGTGTCTCGGCGCTCAACACGCCAGCGGACCAAGCCAGCGCACAGGTGTTCCTGCGTGTGCTGCACGACGCGCTCTTCGCCGTGCGCGGCGGCTCGCAGCTGCTGCTGCCACGCGCGGACCTCGGCGCCCTCTTTCCCCAAGCCGCCGTCACCTGGCTGCAGACGAACGGTGCCACGGTACGCACCGGTGCCCGCATCACGACCGTGCAGCGCGACACCCACCAATGGCAGCTCGACGGCCAGATGTTCGACACCGTGCTGCTGGCCTGCTCGTCCACCGAGGCGGCGCGCCTGGCTGCAGCGCTGAACACCACCTGGGCCGCCACCGCCGAAGCCCTGCATTTCGAAGCCATCACCACGGTCTACGCCTGGGCCCAGGACGCAAGACTTGCCGCCCCCATGCTCGCGCTGCGCCACGCTGCGCAACGGCCTGCACAGTTCGTCTTCGACCGCGGCCAGCTCGGCGGCCCGGCGGGCCTGCTGGCCTTCGTGGTCAGCGCAAGCCAGGGCGAGCGCGACACGCTGCAGGCCCAGGTGCTCGCGCAGGCAAGCGAGCAGCTGGGTCTGGACCTGCAGGCGGCACAGACCGTGGTCGAGAAACGTGCCACCTTCGCCTGCACGCCGGGCCTGCAGCGTCCGCCGCAAGCCATCGCCCCGGGCCTGCTCGCCTGCGGCGACTATGTGGCCGGCCCCTACCCGGCCACGCTCGAGGGCGCGGTGCGCAGCGGGCTGGCCGCGGCACGGGCGCTCGCTCGATGATAAAAACGCCATGACATGACCTCGGGAAACCGCTCACGATGAAACGCCTGTTCAAAGTCCTCTTCGTCCTGCTCATGGTGCTGCTCACCGCTCTGGCCATCGCCGTGGCCGCCGGCGTCTGGCACGCGCGCAGCAAGCTGCCGCAACGCAGCGGCAATCTGGCCCTGCATGGTCTGCAGGCGCCTGTGCAGGTGAACTGGGACGAACGCGGCGTGCCCCACCTGCAGGCCCAGAACGAAGCCGACCTCTACCGCGCCCTGGGTTTCCTGCATGCGCAGGACCGGCTGTTCCAGATGGAGATGGTGCGCCGCCTCGCGCGCGGTGAGCTGGCCGAGATCCTCGGCCCCAAGCTGCTCGACACCGATCGCCTCTTCCGTACGCTCGAACTGCGTGCCCACGCCGAGCAGAGCATCCAGCGCGCCGACCGCAACAGCCCGGCCTGGCAGGCCCTGCTGGCCTATCTGGACGGCATCAACGAATTCCAGGACACGCGCCCCCTACCCGTGGAGTTCGGGCTGCTGGGCATCCAGCCCCAGCACTACACACCGGTGGACACGCTGGCCGTGGCCGGCTACCTGGCCTACAGCTTTGCCGCCGCGTTGCGTACCGAGCCCGCGCTGACCTATGTGCGCGACCAGCTCGGCCCTGACTACCTTCGGGTCTTCGACCTCGACTGGCAACCGCTGGGCGTGCTGGGCCCCATGGCGCAACGTCCGCGCGGTCAGCGCCCGCCGCGGCTGAGCCAGACCGACTGGCAGTCGCTGGCGCGCGTGGCGGAGGTCAGCCAGCAGGCGCTGGAGCTGGCCGGCGTGCCGCTGTTCGAAGGCAGCAATGCCTGGGCCATCGCCGGCAGTCGCACAACCAGCGGCAAACCCCTGCTGGCCGGCGACCCGCACATCGCCTTCAGCCTGCCCGCGGTCTGGTACGAGGCGCATCTGAACGCTCCGGGCTTCGAGCTCTATGGCCACTTCCAGGCCCTCAATCCCTTCGCGCTGCTCGGCCACAACCAGCAGTTCGGCTGGAGTCTCACGATGTTCCAGAACGACGACATGGACCTCGTGGCGCTGCGGACCAACCCGGCGCGGTCGAGTCAGGTGGCCTACCAGGGCCAATGGGTGGAACTGCGCACGCGCACCGAGCTCATCCAGGTCAAGGGTGCCGAGCCCGTGAGCGTGACGCTGCAGCGCTCGCCCTTCGGCCCGGTGATCAACCAGGCCTTCCCCGACAGCGTGGGCCAGGCCCCTGTGGCCCTGTGGTGGACCTTTCTCGAATCCGAGAACCCGGTCATGGACGCCTTCCATGAACTCAACCACGCTGACACCCTGGCCAAGGCACGCAGCGCGGCGAGCAAGATCCACGCGCCCGGTCTGAACATCGTCTGGGCCAATGCGGCGGGCGATATCGGCTGGTGGGCTGCGGCCCGGCTGGTGCAGCGTCCCTACAACGTCAATCCGACCTTCATCCTCGACGGCGCAACGGCCCAGGCCGACAAGCCCGGCTTCTACCGCTTCGCCGACAACCCCCAGGAAGAGAACCCGGCGCGCGGCTACATCATGTCGGCCAACCACCAACCCGTGCCACGCAGCGGCGTGCCCGTGCCCGGCTACTACAACCTCTACGACCGTGCGCGCCGGCTCGACCAGCTGCTGCGCACGCGCAGCACGGGCTGGACGGTGGAGCACAGCCAGGCCCTGCAGCTCGACGTGACCACGGACTACGGGCCGCGCGTGCTGGGCCCCCTGCTGCCCCTGCTGCGCGCCATGGCTGGCGAGGACCCGGTGCAGCGCGCCCTGGTCGACCAGCTCGCCGTCTGGGACGGCAGCCACGGCAGTGACAGCATCGCACCCACCGTCTTCAACCAGTTCCTCTACGAACTCGCCCGCGCCGCCATGGCCGATGAGATGGGCCCGCAGTTCGCCAACCTGCTGCGCACCCGCGCCATCGACCACGCCCTGCCGCGCCTGGTGGCCGATGCAGCCTCACCCTGGTGGGACGACCGTCGCACCGGCAAGCCGGAGAACCGCAATGACATCGTGCAGCAGGCCTGGCAGGCCGCGCTGAGCCATCTGCGCGAGACCCGCGGCATCTCCCTGCCCACCTGGACCTGGGGCCAGAACCACAGCGTGGTGCATGCGCACCCGCTGGGCCGCATCAAGCCACTGGATCTGCTCTTCAACGTCGGCCCGCTGCCCGCGCCCGGCGGGCGCGAACTGCCCAACAACCTGGCCCAGCCCCTGGGCCCGGCCCCCTGGAGCGTGACCTATGGTCCCTCGACGCGACGCGTGATCGACTTCGCCGCACCCGGCGAGGCCCGGGGCATCAATCCCGTGGGCCAGAGCGGCGTGCTCTTCGACGCGCACTATGGCGACCAGGCCCGGGACTATCTGGCGGGGCAGTACCACCCCATGCACCTGGACGCCCAGGCGGTGCGGCGCGCCACGCGCAGCACCCTGCAGCTGCTGCCGCGCGACTGATCGACCGCGTCCCGCAGTCCCGGCCTGTCACCGGCCGGACAGGCTGTCCCCTCGTGGACATCGTGTCACAGCGCTGACATGAAGCCGCAGCAGCGGCGCCCAGAATCCGCCTCGCCTGCGGCATCGCACCGCCAGGTCATCACCACAGACGAGGAGACCATGGACAAGCTACCGCTCACGGGCACCGCGCGGCGTGCCCTCTTGCGCAGCGCAAGCTGCGCCGCCACCGCCCTGGCCCTGCCGGGCCTGCTGCACGCCAGGGCCGAGAGCTGGCGCATCGGCCAGACCGCGGCCCTGACCGGGCCTTTGGCCTGGCCTTTCGTCGAGCTCAACAAGGGCGTCCAGGCCGCCTTCGACGAGGTGAACGAACGCGGCGGCATCGCCGGACGCCCCCTGCAGCTCCTGAGCCTGGACGACGGCGGCGCCACCGAGAAGGCCGCCACCAACGCGCGCCAGCTGGTCGAACAGGAACGCGCGCTGTGCCTGTTCGCCTGCGGCGGCACGTCCAGCGTGCTCGGAGCCATGGCGGTCGTCCAGCAGGCCCGTGTGCCGCTGATCGCCCCCATCACCGGCATCGATGCCCTGCGCGCCCACCACCCGCTGGTGATCCATGTACGCGCCGGCTACTCGAACGAGCTCGACCGCATCGTGCGGCAGATCGGCACGGTCAACATGGGCCGCTGCGCCGTGGCCTACTCCGACACGGCCTTCGGCAAGGCCGGCCTGGCCGCCTTCGACGCGGTGGCCCGCAAGCACGGCAACACGGGCTGGAAGGCCTTCCGGATCGAGGACACGCCTCAGGGCGTGCGCCAGGGCATCGCCGAGATCGCGCGCTTTGCGCCCGCCTCCTACCTCTCGCTCTACATCGGGCAGCACAGCATGCAGTTCGCGCGCGATCTGCGCAACCATGTGCAGGCGCCCTCCTTCGCGCTCTCGCTGCTGGGCTCGGAACCGGTGCTCAAGGCCCTGGGGCCGGCCGGTCACGGCATGACCGTGGCCCAGGTGGTGCCGCACCCGCAGGCGGGGGCGCTGCCGGTGGTGGGCGCCTACCAGCGCGCCATGCAGAAGATCGGGCACCAGCAGTTTTCCCATGCCTCGCTCGAAGGCTATGTGTCGTCGCGGGTCTTGATCGAGGGGCTGCGACGCAGCAGCAGGCGCGACGACACGGGCAGCCGCTTGGTCGAAGCCTTTCACACCATGCAGCCACTGGATCTGGGTGGTTTCGAGCTCGATTACCGGCCCGACAAGCACCTGGGCTCGACCTTCGTCGAGCTGACCTTCTTCAACGGCTCGCGCTACCGGCGCTGAACTGCGGGCGCAAAAGGGCGCACAGCGCGCTCATGTCGGCCACCGTGGCGTGCGGCCGGTACACGGCATGCGTCCAGTCCTGCCCGCCGCGGTTGACCCAGACGGTCTGCAGGCCGGCGCCCAGGGCGCCCACCACGTCCAGCGCTGCATCGTCACCCACATGCAGCACCTCGTGCGGCGCCACACCCACGGACTCGGCCGCCGCATGGAAGATGCGCGCATCGGGTTTGCCCACGCCGAATTCCTGCGCGCTGAAACCGGCGCTGAAATAGCGTCCCAGGCCGATGCGCTGCACATCGGCGTTGCCGTTGGACACAGCCACGAGCGGGAAGCGCTGCGCGAGCCAGGCCAGGGCCGGACGCGCATCGTCAAAGAGCTGCACGCGCATGCGCTCGGCGATGAAGACCTCGTAGGCCGGCAAGACCAGGCCCGTGTCCTCGCCATGCTGCTGCAGGGCCAGGCGGATCTGCTCCTGGCGCAGGGCCCGCAGGTCATGGCTGAGTTCGGGGCGCTCGGCGATTAATTGGCGGCGCAGCACCATGCGCTGTTCGGTATCGGCCAGCCAGACCGCCGTCTTCGGCGCCCGCGGACGCAACCAGTCCTGCAGTGCCTGTTCGGCGCGCGCGATCACGGGCCAGATGGGCCAGAGCGTGTCGTCGAGGTCGAGAGAGATGGCCTTGATGCGGCCCAGTTCAAGCGTGATGGACATGACTGGGCGAGAATACCGCATGGCCTTCCGCAATGAACCCACCTATACCCATGGTCAGGCACCGGGCACCGCCGTGCTGCTGTGCAATCTGGGGACCCCTGACGCACCCACGCCCTCTGCCCTGCGCCGCTACCTCGCCGAATTCCTGGGCGACCCCCGCGTGGTCGAGATCCCCAAGCCCGTCTGGTGGCTGATCCTGCACGGCATCATCCTGCGCCTGCGGCCGGCCAAGTCGGCGGCCAAGTACGCCAGCATCTGGACGCCCGAAGGCTCGCCGCTCAAGGTCTGGACCGAGCGCCAGGCCCAGGCCCTGCAAGGCTGGCTGCAGCGGCAGGGGCATCAGGTCACGGCGCGTTACGCCATGCGCTACGGCAACCCTTCCATCGCCAGCGAGCTCGACGCGCTCAAGGCCCAGGGCATCACGCGCGTGCTCATCCTGCCGGCCTACCCGCAGTATTCGGGTACGACGACCGCCAGCGTGGTCGACGCCGTCACGCACTGGTCGACCAGGATCCGCCACCTGCCCGAGCTGCGCTTCATCAACCGCTACCACGATGACGCGGGCTACATCGCTGCGCTGGCCGCGCGCATCAGCGCCTACTGGCAGGAACATGGCCGCCCCGACAAGCTGGTGCTGAGCTTTCATGGCGTGCCCGAGCGCACCCTGCACCTGGGCGACCCCTACCACTGCGAATGCCACAAGACCGCACGTCTGCTGGCGGACAAGCTGGGGTTGACCCGTGAACAGGTGCAGCTGACCTTCCAGTCGCGTTTCGGCAAGGCCAAGTGGCTCGAGCCCTACACCGAGCCCACGCTGATCGCCCTGGCCCAGGCCGGCGTCAAGCGCGTGGACGTGGCCTGTCCGGGCTTCACGAGCGACTGTCTGGAGACGCTGGAAGAAATCGCCCAGGAGGCGCGCGAGGCCTTCCTGCACGCCGGCGGCGGGCAGTTCCACTACATTCCCTGCCTCAACGACAGTGCGCCCTGGGTCGACGCCATGGGCCGCCTGTGCGAGCAGCACCTCGGTGGCTGGCCCACACGCCAGGCGCCGGATGCGCAGGCGCTGGTAGCCTCACGCGCGGCCGCGCTGGCAGCGGGCGCGAGAAACTAGACCTTCTTCGGCGGGCGCAGGGCCTGGTAGGCCGGCCGCGTCAGACAGGCCGCGAGCCAGGCACTGGTCAGCGGGTAGTGCTCCATGAGCGAGCGTGTGGCACGTACCCAGAGCAGCACGCTGGCCACGCAGAGGTCGGCCACCGTGAAACGGTCGGCCGCCAGATGCGCCTGCCCGCGCGCCTGCTGCGCCGCCAGATGCTTCTCGAACACGCGCAAGGGCACATGCAGGCGCTGCTCGGCCTTGTCGGCCAGCTCGGGCTTGCGTTCCTCGGGCGCCATGGCGAAACGGTGCATGAGCACGGTCAGTGCGTCCTTCTCCACCTCAGTCATGACCCAGAAGGACCAGCGCAGCGCCTCGGCGTCCTCGCGCGGCGTGGCCGGCGTGATGCTGCGGCCGTCGGCCTGGCCGTGCTGACGCGCGATGTAGAGCGCG
>CAMLNH010000055.1 GCA_946481355.1 uncultured Curvibacter sp. | reverse complement strand
AGGACCTGAGCGCGCGCACCGAGAGCCAGGCCAGCGCGCTGGAGGAGACCGCCGCTTCCATGGAAGAGCTGGGTTCCACCGTGAAGCAGAACGCCGACAACGCGCGCCAAGCGAATCAGCTGGCGCAGAGCGCCAGCACCGTGGCCGTACAGGGCGGCGAGGTGGTGGCCCAGGTGGTGGACACCATGAAGGGCATCAACGACAGCTCACGCAAGATCGCCGACATCATCAGCGTGATCGACGGCATCGCCTTCCAGACCAATATCCTGGCGCTCAATGCCGCGGTGGAAGCGGCCCGCGCGGGTGAGCAGGGCCGCGGTTTTGCCGTGGTGGCTGGTGAGGTGCGCACCCTGGCCAGTCGCTCGGCCGAAGCGGCCAAGGAGATCAAGCAACTGATCACCGACAGCGTGCAGCGCGTCGAGCAAGGCAGCGCCCAGGTGGATCAGGCCGGCAGAACCATGGACGAAGTCGTGGCCAGCATCCGGCGTGTGACCGACATCATGGGCGAGATCAGTGCGGCCAGCAGCGAGCAGAGCCAGGGCGTGGCGCAGATCGGTGAGGCGGTGACAAATATGGACCAGGCCACGCAGCAGAACGCCGCATTGGTGGAAGAGATGGCTGCCGCTGCCAGCAGCTTGCGCAGCCAGTCCCAGGAACTGGTGCAGACCGTGGCCGTGTTCCGCCTCGATGCGCAGGCTCAGGTCGCAGCGCCCGCACCGCGACCTGCGTCCACGGTGGCCGCCGCGCCGCCGCCGGCCAAGCCTGCACCTGGGCCCCGGGCCTTGGCCAGCGCACCCCCTGCGCCGCGGGTGTCAACGCCTGCCGCAGTGCCCAAACCCGCACCGGCGCCCAGGTCAGCCGACGATGGCGACTGGGAAAGCTTCTGAGCTCTGATCACTGAACCACAGCGGCACCTTCGGGTGCCGTCTGTTTTTCATGCCGTGAGGAGCGCGGCTTGTATGCTCATGTCCTATGAGCAACATACTCGACCGCAACGCCCAGGGCGTCTATCTCATCACCGTGACCCCCTTCACCGACAGCGGCGTACTGGATCTGGCCAGCACCGACCGCATGGTGGACTTCTGCCTGGAAAAAGGCGTCACCGGTCTCACGGTGCTGGGCATCATGGGCGAGGCGCCCAAGCTCACGATGGAGGAGTCGCGCACCTTCGTCAGACAGGTGCTGGCGCGTGTGAACGGGCGCGTGCCCGTGATCGTGGGCGCCTCGGCCCCGGGCTTTGCGCCCATGAAGGAGCTGGCGCAGAGCGTCATGGATCTGGGTGCGGCCGGTGTCATGGTGGCGCCGCCCTCCACCGTGCGCACCGACGACCAGATCACGGCCTATTTCGACATGGTCAACGAGAGCCTGGGGCCGGACGTGCCCTGGGTGCTGCAGGACCACCCCGTGGCCACGGGCGTGCAGATGGCCACCGGCGTCATCCTCAAGATCCTCAGGAATTCGCCGAACTGCGTGATGCTCAAGCACGAGGACTGCCCGGGCCTGGCCAAGCTGTCTGCCATCCGCGCGGCCAGCGACAAGGGCGAACTCCAGCGCATCTCCATCCTCACGGGCAACGGCGGCGGGCTGTTCCTGCCCGAGGAGCTCACGCGCGGCGCCGACGGCGCCATGACGGGCTTTGCCTACCCCGAGATGATGGTGGATGTGTGTGCCGCCCACAAGCGCGGCGAGGTGGAGCGGGCCCATGACCTCTTCGATGCCTATCTGCCGCTGGCGCGTTACGAGCAGCAGGCCGGCATCGGCCTGGCCGTGCGCAAGCACATCCTGATGAAGCGTGGCGTCATTGCCAGCGAGGCGGTGCGTAAGCCTGGCCCGAAACTCTCGGCGCAGGACATGGTCGACATCGCGCGTCTGACGGCCCGGCAGGAACGCCGTCTGGCTGAGCTGGGTTGAGGTGATGAGCATGCAGCGTAGACATTGGCTGGCCGCGGTCAGCGCCTGGAGCCTGGGTGTGCAGGCGCGTGAAGTCGAAGACAGCGTGCAGGCCCTGCGTGCGCTGGAAGTGCGCAGTGGTGGCCGCCTGGGTGTGGCGGTGCGCGACACGGGCAGCGGCGACCAGCTGCTGCACCGTGCCGATGAACTGTTCCCCCTGTGCAGCACCTTCAAGCTGTTGCTCGCGGCCTATGTGTTGCACCGTGTGGAGCAGGGAGCCGAAGGCCTGGATCGGCGCGTGAGCTACCCGAGCTCGGTGCTCGTGCCGCACTCGCCGCGTACGGCACCCCATGCCCAAGACGCCACACCCGGCGGCGGCATGACGGTGGCACAGCTGTGCGAAGCTACCCTGGTCATCAGCGATAACGCCGCCGCCAATCTGCTGCTGGGCCGCCACGGCGGGCCGCAGGGGCTCACGGCCTGGCTGCGCAACCTGGGTGATACGCAGACGCGGCTGGACCGCTGGGAGACCGAACTGAATTCGGCGCTGCCGGGCGATCCGCGTGACACCACGACCCCGCAGGCCATGCTGGCGACGATGGACCGGATCCTGCTGGGCTCCGCTCTGAACCCCACGTCGCGTGTACAGCTGCAGACCTGGATCCGCGGCAATCTGACCGGCGACCACGCCTTGCGTGCCGGCTTCCCGGCCAGCTGGGTGGTGGGCGACAAGACCGGTTCAGGCGATATGGCCACACGCAATGATGTGGCCATTGTCTGGCCCGCGGGCAGCCGTGCGCCGCTGCTCGTCGCCAGCTATCTGACCGGCGCCCAGGGCCTCACCCCGGCCCAGCGCGATGCTGTGCATGCCGAGGTGGCGCGCATCGCCAGCCACTGGCTGCGCCAGCGCTGAAGCTGCGTGCGGCCCTTGTCCATTCGGGGTCGGCGGGGAATAATCAGCTCGCGCAGCTTCCGCGCCGAGAGGATGAATCATGAAGATCCGAGTCCGGCTCCCGCTCACGATTGCGGTGCTCATCGGCCTGCTGCTCGCGGCCAGCTTCTTCGGCATCTACCGGCTGCAGCGCTCGCTGCAGGTCTTCGAGGTGCAGGTGGCCGCAGCCAGCCAGCATGAGCGTCACTCGGCGGCCATGCTCAGCACCTTCAAGACCCAGGTACAGGAATGGAAGAACGTGCTGCTGCGCGGCGGCGATCCCAAACAGCTCGATCGCTACTGGACCAGCTTCACGAAGACCGAGCAGGAGGTGGCCAAACTCGGTCGCGAATTGCTGGCCGATCTGCAGCCAGGCCAGGCGCGCGGCCTGGTCGAACAGTTCCTGCAGGAACACCAGAAGATGGGCGCAGGCTACCGCCAGGGTCTGGAGGCCTACAAGACCGCGGGCTACAGCCACAGCGAGGGCGACCGGGCCGTCAGCGGCATGGACCGTGCCCCCGCGCGCCTGCTCGACGAGGCCAGCAAGCAGATTGCCGAGGATGCCCAGGCCATCGCCGCCGAAGCCCGCGCGCAGGGCAGCCAGGCCGTGACCGTGAGCATCGTGCTGGTGCTCATCGTCTGCGCCATCAGTGTGGGGCTGATGTTCTGGCTCACGCGCTCCCTGCTGCGTCCCATTGCGCAGGCCGTGGCCCATACCGAGGAGATCGCGCGCGGCAACCTGGCGGTGGTGATCGAGGCCCGGGGGCGTGACGAGCTGGCCGATCTGCTGCGTTCGCTGGAAACCATGCGCATCGCCCTGGTCGAGGTGGTGACGCGTGTGCGCCAGAGCTCTGATTCCGTCTCCACGGCCAGCGCCGAGATCGCCCAGGGCAATCTGGACCTGTCGGCACGCACCGAGAGCCAGGCCAGCGCGCTGGAGCAGACCGCGGCCAGCATGGAAGAGCTGTCGTCCACCGTGAGGCAGAACGCCGACAATGCGCGCCAGGCCAACCAGCTGGCCCAGAGCGCCAGCACCGTGGCCGTGCAGGGAGGCAGCGTCGTCTCCGAGGTGGTGACGACCATGCAGGGCATCAGCGAGAGCAGCAAGAAGATCGCCGACATCATCAACGTCATCGACGGCATCGCCTTCCAGACCAACATCCTGGCGCTCAACGCGGCGGTGGAAGCCGCGCGTGCCGGCGAGCAGGGCCGAGGCTTTGCCGTGGTGGCCAGCGAAGTGCGCAACCTGGCCGGGCGCAGCGCCGAGGCCGCAAAAGAAATCAAGCAGCTCATCAACGAGAGCGTGGGCCGGGTAGAGCAAGGCAACGCCCAGGTCGGCCATGCGGGCAGCACCATGGGCGAGGTGGTCAGCAGCATCCGTCGCGTGACCGACATCATGGGCGAGATCAGTTCGGCCAGCTCCGAGCAGAGCCAGGGCGTGGCGCAGATCGGCGAGGCCGTGACGCAGATGGACCAGGCCACGCAGCAGAACGCCGCCCTGGTCGAGCAGATGGCAGCGGCGGCTGGCAGCCTGAGGGTCCAGGCCCAGGAGCTGGTGCAGGCGGTGTCGATCTTCCGGCTGCAGCACGAATCGGCGCCGCTGGCGCTGGGCCGGTCCTGAGGGAGGAAAAGTTCACATTTCCAGGGATTCCTGTCCCCGCCGTGCCGGACGGCCTGTTGCGCCGGCTTAGCATGGGGTCAACAGCGAGACCGTCATGAATGCCTTGAATGCCCAGGTCGTCTTCCAGGAGGAGCCCGCAACGCCCGCAGCGGGTCTGTCACCTTGGCGCATCCTGGTGGTGGACGACGATCCCGAGGTGCACCAGGCCACGGGTTTTGCCCTGGCCCATCTTCAGGTGGCAGATCGCCCGCTGGAGCTGCTGCACGCCTATTCCAGCGCCGAGGCCCTGCGCCTGCTGGCCGTCGAGCCCGACATCGCCGTGGTGCTGCTCGACGTGGTCATGGAGACGCCGACTGCGGGCCTGGACATCATCGCCCGCATCCGTGGCGAGCTGGGCCTGTCCTGCACCCGCATCATCCTGCGCACCGGCCAGCCGGGCTATGCGCCCGAGATCGACACCATCCGCCGTTACGAGATCAACGACTACAAGGCCAAGAGCGAGCTGACCCAGACCAAGCTCTACGCGGCGCTGTCGGTCGCGCTGCGCACCTATGCCCAGCTGTGCCAGGCGAATCAGGCCCGCGAAAGCCTGCAGAAGATCATCGACAGCGGGCGGCGCATCAAGTCCTATGCCGGAGAGGATCGCATCCCCGATGCCAGCGATCTGCTGCTCATGCTGGCCGCCTATTTCGGTGTGCCGCCCGACGGTTTTCTGGTCGAGCGTGCCGGGGCGGACGCACCGCTGCTGCTGCAGGCTGCTGCCGGGCGCTACACCGATGCGCCGGGCCACGTCGGTCCGCCGGCAGCCACAGACACGGCTGTGCGCGAACAACTGGAGCGCTGCCTGCAGGCGCGCCGTTGCCTGGCCGGTGCCGAAGGCATGGCCCTGTACCTGCGGCACGCGCAGGGTGGCGAGATGGCCGCCTTCGTGCACCTGCCTGCGGCCCGCATGCAGGATGTGGACCTGCACATGCTCGACGTCTTCTGCACCCACATGACCGTGGAGTGGCAGAACCTGCGTCTGCTCGACCGTCTGCACCATGCCGCCTACCGCGATGCGCTCACCGGCCTGCACAACCGCACGGCCCTGGTCCAGCAACTGGAGGATTGCCGCAGCGATACAGCCTGCATGGACGCGACCGTGCTCGCGCTGGTCGACATCGACCACTTCTCGGGCATCAACGACATGTTCGGCCATGCCTACGGCGACCGCCTGTTGCAGATTGCGGTCCAGCGCCTGCAGCATGCCCTGCCGCCGCCCACGGTGCTGGCCCGTGTCAGCAACGACACCTTCGCGGTCTGGGGCGCCGAGTCCGTGGTGCAACCAGCCGCCCTGCGCCGCCTGCTCGCCCAGAGCTTCGTCTTCGACGACGCGGCCCATGTGGTCAGCGTGTCCATCGGTGCCGTGCGCCTGCGCGAAGCCCAGGGTGTGACAGGCGCAGACCTGCTCAAGGAAGCCTGGATCGCACTCAAGCGTGCCAAGATGGGGGGCCACGGCCAGGACGCTTGGTACACCCTGTCCTCGGCGCGCGAAACGCGCGAGCACACCCGCTTGCTGCATGCCCTGCGCCAGGCCTTCCAGCGCGAGCGCCTGTTTCTGGTCTACCAGCCCCAGGTGGCGCTGGACACCGGCCGCGTCACCGGTGTCGAGGCGCTGCTGCGCTGGCGCGCCGAAGACGGACGCTACATCCCGCCCGACCGCTTCCTGCCCATCGCCGAGAGTTCGGGTTTGATCATCGAGCTCGGCGCCTGGGTGCTGCGCGACGCCCTGCGCGCCCTGCAGACGCTGCGTGCCCAGGGGCATGAAGGGCTGCGCATGTCGGTCAACGTCTCGGGCCAGCAGTTCTCGCACCCGGACTTCGCGGCCGACCTCGAAGCCGCCCTGGCGCAGGAGCCCGGCAGCGCCGGCCTGCTGGAGCTGGAGATCACTGAATCGGTGGCCATCATGGGCGCGGACCAGGTCGAGCCGCTGCTGCAGCGCATCCGCGAGCGCGGTGTCAGCATCGCCATCGACGACTTCGGCACCGGCTACTCCTCGCTGGCCTATCTGGACCGCCTGCCCGTGGACCGCCTCAAGATCGACCGCTCCTTCGTGCAGGTGCTCAACACCCAGACCCGCGGCGCACGCATCGCCGAGCTGGTGATTCCGCTGGGCCAGCAGCTCGGCCTGAGTGTGCTGGCCGAGGGGGTGGAGACGCGCGAGCAGGCCGATTACCTGCGCGGCCTGGGCTGCCACGAAGCCCAGGGCTACCTCTATGCCAAGCCCATGCCCCTCGATGAGTTGCTGGCCTGGCTGGCCGCCTGCGGGGGCCGCTGCTGATGCCGCAGCTGCACGCCCTGCGCACGCGGCGCCGCCGTCTCCTGCTGGGCGCGGCGCTGGTGCCGCTGCTCAGTGCCTGCGGGCCTGAGCCCACGTTGCGCATCGGTCTGCTGGGCGGGCTCAGCGGCAGCGTGGCCGACCTGGGCGAGGCCGCACGCGCTGGTGCCCAGCTGGCCGTGGAGCAATGCAACACCGAGGGTGGCGTCCATGGCCGTCTGCTCGAACTGCTGCCGCGCGACGATGCGCAGGACCCGGACAAGGCCCGCGCGGCGATGACCGACTTCGAGCGCGACGGCGTGGTCGCCATCATCGGCCCCATGACCAGCTCGATGGCCGAAGCCGTGCTGCCCGCAAGCGCCCGGGCCAACCTCGTGCTCGTCAGCCCCACGGTCTCGGCCAGCCGCCTGCTGGGGCGCGACGACATGCTCTTCATGGCGCTGACATCCACGCAGCACAACGCCCGCCAGGCGGCGCACTACCACGCCAGCCGGGGCTTGCGGCGCGTGCTGGCGCTCTACGACACGCGCAACAGCAGCTACAGCGAAGACTGGCTGTCGGTCTACCGCCAGGCCATCGGCACCCACGGCGGCCAGCTGGTGCAGGCCGTGCCTTTCAGCTCCGGCCAGGAAGACAGCTACCAGCAGGCCGTGCGCCAGCTGCGCGGGCGCGAGGCCGACGCCATCATCTACGTGGCCAACGCCGTGGACACGGTGCGCCTGCTGCTGCTGGTCCGTCAGGCGGGCTGGCGCCTGCCCGCGCTGGGCGTTACCTGGTCGGCCACCGAGCAACTGCTGGAGCTGGGGGGGCGCGAGGTGGAAGGCATGTCTTCCATCCAGCTCTTCAACCGCGAACTCGCGACCCCGCGTTACCAGGCCTTTTTGCGTGCCTACCGCGAACGCTTCGCGCAGGAGCCGGGCTTTGCCAGCATTGCGTCCTACGACGCCACCCAGGCGCTGATCCAGGCCTTGCGCTTACAGCGGTCCGACCAGAGCGTCAAGCAGGCCTTGCTGCAGGCCGGCCCCTACGAGGGCTTGCAGGAGCGCTGGAACTTCGACCTTTATGGCGACGTGCAGCGGCGCAACTACATCACCATCGTCAAGGGCGGCCGCTTTGTGGCCGTGAACTGAACACGCCATGCGCCGCCTCCTCGCGCGCACCATCAGCCTGCGCACCTCGCTGGCCCTGCTGCTGGCCTCGGCCACACTGCTGAGCTTCACCGTCGTGGCCACGCTGATCCTGCTGGTGCGTCTGCCGCAGGTGGAGCAGCGCGCGCGAGAGCAGGCCCGTGTCACCGCGCAGGAAACCAACCGCCTGCTGGACCGCTACGTCGAGTCGGTCGAGCACCAGATCGAACCCGTGCTGCGCGCTGTGCAGGCCCGGCGACCCGCGGCCGAGCTGCAGTTCCTGCTCGATGCCATCGTGGGAGATGGCGCCACCTTCGACTCGCTGACCCTGGTCGGTCCTGACGGCCGTGTCGAGGCCTATGGCCTGCCGAGCCGGCGCATCGTCACGCGCGGCATGGCGCTGCGCGGGTTGGATCTCTCGGCCAACCGCCTCTACCGTGCGCAACGCGCGCTGCAGCGTCCCGATGAGCCCGCGCCGCCCCCGCTGTGGAGCGACACCTATCTGTCCGTGCTCAGCGGCCAGATGAGCGTGGGCGTGGCCATGGTGGTCGGCTCACGCATGGTGATCGGCGAACTCTCGCAGGACCGCCTGCTCACCATCATGAAGGCCATCGGCTACACCGACGAGGCCAGCGTGCTGGTGCTGGACCGGCGCGGCAAGCGGCTGGCCAGTTCCCACCCCAGGCCCCTGCCGGTGAACGACTTCGGCGGCTATCCGGCCTTCCAGGCCATTGCGCAGGGCAAGGTGCCTCCGCCTTATGTGGACGTGCTGGGCCGTCGCCTGCTGGTGGGCGGTGAGGTCTCGACCAAGCTGGGCTGGGTCGTCGTCGCGGCCCTGCCTTCTGGCATGGCGCTCTACACCTACCGGCTCACGGTGCTGCTCGTGATCTTCGGCTATGGTGGCTCGCTGATCATCAGCCTGATGCTGGCGCCGGTCTGGGCCGCGCGCCTGAGCCGCCCCTTCCGCGTGCTGGCGCACAAGGCCCACCGCATTGCCCGCGGCGCGCCGGCCAACGGTGATGAGGACGTGGGCGCGGTGGCCGAGTTCCGCCAGCTCGCGGCCGACCTGGACGGCATGACCCGGGTGATCGACGAGCGCGAGGCGGCCCGCATGCGCAGCGAATCGCGCCTCAAGGCCACGCTGGAGAACACGCCCTCGGTGGCCATCCAGTGGTACGACCGCGAGGGCAAGGTGCTGTACTGGAACCACGCCTCGGCCGAGATGTACGGCATCCCGACCGAACAGGCCGTGGGGCGCAACATCACCGACGGGACGCTCAATCTCTACCAGAGCCAGGCCAACGCGGTGGCGTTCGTGCAGACGCTGCAGGAGATCGAGCGCACGGGGCAGCCGGTGGGTCCGGTCGAGTTCGACATGCAGCGTGCCGACGGCACACCCATCCGCATCCTGGCCAGCACTTTTGCGATTCCGGGCGAGGCGGGGCAGCCGCTCTTTGTCTGCATGGACGTGGACATCACACAGCGCATGCGTGCCGAGCGGGCCCTGCTGGACAACGAGCTCAAGCTCGAAGCCATCTTCCACGCCTCGCCCGCGCCCATGTCGGTGTGCGATGTGCGCCAGTCCTACCAGGTGATCAACGTCAACCGCGCCTGGGAGCAGCTCTACCGGCGCAGTCGCGAGGAGGTTCTGGGCCGCAACGGCCAGGAGTTCGGGCTCTGGGCCGATCCCGCGGACCGGCAGCGCTTCATACAGTGCATCGAAACCGACGGCGGGGTCGACGGTTTCGAGACCTGGTGCCTGGACGGCCAGGGCCGCTCCATCCTGTGCCGGCTCTCGGCGCTGATCACCGAGATCGGGGGCGAACGCCTGGTGCTGATGATGACGGTGGACATCACCGAGCAGCGCCGCATCGAGCGCGAACTGCAGCAGCTCAACGCGGAGCTGGAACAACGCGTGGAGACTCGTACCGAGGAACTGCGCCTGGCCAACCAGCGCCTGGAGAGCACCGTGCTCAATCTGCAGCGCGCCCAGGAGCAGCTGGTCGAATCGGAGAAGCTCGCCGCGCTGGGCAACCTCGTGGCCGGTGTGGCCCACGAACTCAACACGCCGATCGGCAACGGCGTGATGGCGATCACCACGCTCGACGAACGGCTGCGCGAGTTCCGCGCCGTGCCGCGCGATGCCATGCGCTACTCGGACCTGCAGCGCTTCGCCGAGGCGGTGGAGATGGCCTGCTCCATCAGCCTGCGCAACCTGCAGCGCGCCGCGGCGCTGGTGCGCAGCTTCAAGCAGGTGGCGGTGGACCAGACCAGTTCACAGCGGCGCTCCTTCGCGCTGCGCGAGGTGGTGGACGAGGTGCTGCTGACCCTGCAGCCCACGCTGCGCAAGATGCATTGCCGCATCGAGCTGCAGGTGCCCGAAGCCCTGGTGCTGGACAGCTACCCCGGGGCCCTCGGCCAGGTGCTGACCAACCTGGTCAGCAACGCCGTCAACCACGCCTTCGACGGCCGCGAGGGCGGCACCATCACCATCAGCGCTGCAGCGGGCCACGGTGACGAGATCGTCTTCAGCGTGGCCGACAACGGCCGGGGCATTCCCGAGGCCCTGCAGAAAAAAGTCTTCGAACCGTTTTTCACCACCAAGCTCGGTCAGGGTGGCACAGGCCTGGGCCTGCACATCGTCTTCAATGCGGTGACGCGCGTGCTCGGTGGCCAGATCAGCCTGCGCAGTCAGCCGGGCCAGGGCTCGGTCTTCGAGCTGCGTATCCCGCGTGTGGCTCCGGCCTGCGAGCCCGGCGCGAGCTGAAGCCCGCGGGCGTTGCGTTCAGAGCTTCTTGACCAGAACCTGGGATTTGCGGTCCCAGTTGTACTTGCGCTTGCGCGCCTCGGGCAGCCAGTCCGGGTCCACGTTCTGGAAGCCGCGCTTGATAAACCAGTGCATGGTGCGCGTGGTCAGCACGAAGATGCTCTCCAGGCCCATGGCCTTGGCGCGCTGCTCGACGCGTTTCAAAACCTTCTCGCCATCGCCCTGGCCCTGGGATTCGGGCGAGACGGTCAGCGCGGCCATCTCGGCCGTCTTGGCCTCGGGGTAGGGGTAGAGCGCGGCGCAGGCGAAGATCACGCCATCGTGTTCGACGATGGTGTAGTTGCCGATGTCGCGTTCGATCTCGGTGCGGCTGCGCTTGACCAGGGTGCC
>CAMLNH010000054.1 GCA_946481355.1 uncultured Curvibacter sp. | reverse complement strand
GATCAGCAGATCCGCTTCGATGCCGTCTGGGAGACCAAGGTCGTCGAGCGCATCCTGCACAACCTCTCGCTGCTGATGGAGCGCAGCTTCAAAAGCGTGCAGGAGCTCAACCGCTTCCGCAAGGAACTGGGTGCCCCTGCTGCCAGCGCCGCCTGAGGCGCTAGAGCCCGTGCTGCTCAGCCCGCGGTGGCGGTCAGCGCCAGCATGCGCTGAAGGTTGACCCGCACCTTGACCTCACGGTGCGGCACACTCGCCACGATGCGGTAGTCGCGCAAGGCCGTGTCACGGATTACCGGCTCGGCCACCGGCATGCCTTCACGGTTGATCAGCACGGCCACCTTGGGCGTGGTGGTGTTGGCGCCGCGCCGGATCACGGTCGCGACCTCGTCGGTGTTGAGTTTGACGAAGGAGCCCGGCGAGTAGATCCCCACGGCCTTGATCAGCGCGGCCCCGGCCTCGTCGACCTGACGGTTCTCATCGAAATAACTGGCCTGCATCGCGGCGGCCGGTGCCGTGGGCACGCGCGAGGCGCGCGGCGCCAGCCGGGCGCCGAACATGTCGGCACGCTGGATCAGGCGGGCCATGCGCAAGCCCGGGGAGCGCGGCGCCAGCGGGCCGGGCGGAACGATGTGATGGTGCGTCACCGCCTCCAGCCAGTCCGTGTCACTGACGCCGGCACGCCGCAGCAACTCGACCGAGCGCAGGGCGTGCCGGTCGATCTGCTGGCGCTGCTCGGGCGAGACGGGTGTGAGCTGCTGCGCCAGCTTGTCCTGCAGATCGGTCATGCCCAGGTTCATGGTCAGCGCGGCCAGGCACAGCACCTGCTCCTGCTCGGTCGGCCAGGCCAGCACCTCACGCGCGGCCAGACCGCACATCACGCTCACCAGCATGGCGTGGGTGGCGCTGTACATGCGGATCTCGCTGGCCGAGAGATGGAACAGCGCGAACAGCGCCCCGTCGGGGTTGCTCATGGCGTGCTGGCGCAGCTGCTTCTGCAGGCGGATCAGGCGGGCCAGGAACATGGGCGCGCTGCTGTCGCGCAGGATGCTGTTGGCCTGCACCTGGTAGTCCAGCCAGTCCGCCGGGCCGACGGCCACGTCGCCGTCGAAGCGGCTGGCGTCGAAATCGACCCTGGAAATGTGGGCGCCGGCTATCTCGCCCAGCGTCGTGTCCTTGCGCACCATGTCGTGCAGCATGCCGACGTAGGCGCGATGATGGGCCTCGGAGTCGGCGGCGTCGATGTAGAGGGAGATGCCGCGTCCCAGCAGGCCCTGGAGCTCGGCGCGCGAGCTGATCACATAACCCTTGGCGGCCAGCAGCGTGCCCTCGGCGTCCATCAGCGCAAAAGGCAGAGGGTCGCCGATCCGGATCGAGTCGATGCTGACGGATACGAGCTTGGTCGTCATGGGCGGGGCCATTATGCCCCTGTGCACCCGCTTGCAGGGGGCGGGATTGAGGGGTAAAGCGCGGCCGTTTCCCGCGATTGCCGGCGCTTGGGGTGATGCCGCTGCTAGGATGCGGCCATGTCTGCCCTTGCCCCGAACCCGCCCTTGCCTGCTTTTCTGGACAAACTCTGTCTGCGGGCCGATCTGCCTGCGCGTCTCGCGGCCCTGCCCCGGCCCCTGGTCTTCACCAACGGTGTCTTCGACGTCATGCACCGCGGCCATGCCATCTACCTGGCCCAGGCGCGCGAACTGGGCGCCAGCCTGCTCGTGGCGCTCAACAGCGACGCCTCGGCACGCCGCCTGGGCAAGGGGCCGGACCGTCCGCTGAACAACGAGCAGGACCGTGCGGTCCTGATGGCGGCGCTGGGCGCGGTGGATCTGGTGACCTGGTTCGACGAGGACACGCCCCAAACCCTGATTGCCGAGGTGCGACCCGACATCCTGGTCAAGGGCGGCGACTACGACATGCGCAAGCTGCCCGAGACCGCTCTGGTCGAGTCCTGGGGCGGGCGGGCGCTGGCCCTGCCCTTTGTCGACGGCTATTCGACGACGGCGCTGGTGCGCAAGATCCGCAGCAGCGCGGCAGCGCCTTCGTCCTGACTCAACCCGTGCCGAAGACGGCAGCCCAGAGGGCCAGCACGGCCGCACGTTCTTGCGCCACGCGTGACGGATCAACCTGGGTTGGTGCCTCGTCCAGACGGGCCTTGTGCTGGATGCGCCGCAGCTCGCGGTAGGCGTCGCCAGCGGCCGCGCCCACGCCGGCCGGCAGCAGACCGGCCGCTTCGGCGGCGCGCAGCAGGGCGATGTTGCCGGTGTTGGCCACCAGTGCCGGGTGCCGGTCGGCCTGCGAGAGCACCAGATACTGCATGGCGAACTCGGCGTCGACCATGCCGCCGGGGCTGTGCTTGACGTCGAACTGCGCGCCCGGGACCGGATGGGCCTGCCGGACCTTGTCGCGCATGGCCACGATCTCCTCGCGCAAGGCGGCCGGGTCGCGCGGGGCGCGGATCACCGCTTCACGGACCGTGTCAAAGCGCTGGCGCAGATCTTCGCTGCCCAGGACGAAGCGCGCGCGCGTCATGGCCTGGTGCTCCCAGGTCCAGGCGGTGTTGCTGCCGCGCCGCTGCTGGTAGTTGGCGTAAGCCTCGAAGGTGGTGATGAGCAGACCCGAATTGCCGTTGGGCCGTAGTGCGGTGTCGATCTCGTACAGATCGCCCTCGCCGGTCTTGACGGTCAGCCAGTTGATCAGCTTGCGCACCAGCTGGGCGTAGACCTCGGGGGCGTCGTCGTGCTCGTCCTCGTAGACGAAGACGATGTCCAGGTCGCTGCCGTAGCCCAGCTCCTTGCCGCCGAGCTTGCCGTAGCCGATGATCGCGAACTGCGGTGTGTCGCGGTGCCGCTTGCGCAGCTGTTCCCAGCACCAGCGCGTGGTGAGGCGCAGCACGGCATCGGCCAGCGCCGACAGATCGTCGGCCACCTGTTCCACCGTGAGCACGGCCTCGACGTCGCGCGCCAGGGTGCGGAAGACCTCGGCGTGGTGGGCGCGACGCAGCAGGTTGAGCAGGGCTTCCTCGTCACCGTCGCCGGCAGCCTGCAGTGCCTTGCGACGGGTTTCGAGCTCGGCTTCGAAGACGGCCGGGTCGAAGCGCTCGTCCATCATGCTGCGGCTGGCGAGTTCGTCGATCACGCCCGGGTGCTGCAGCAGGTAGCGCGCAGGCCAGCGCGCCGCCCCCAGCAGGCGCAGCAGACGCTCGTGCACGGCGGGGCGCTCCAGCAGCATGGCCAGATAGCTTTCACGCCGCAGCAGCGGCTCCATCCAGTCGATCAGACGGCTCGCGGCCTCTTCGCTGGCGCGGCCCTCGCGCAGCCACTCGGCCGTGCGTACGACCAGACGGATCAGGCGTGCGCGCGACTCCTCGCGCAGGGCCTGCACGCGCGGATGCGTGCGCCAGGCCTCGACGCGTTCCCGGAACTGCGGCGGCAGCTGTGCCAGCACGCCGTCAAAGTCCGGCGTCGCCGCGCCGCCGTTCTTGCCATTGCTGCAGCCCTTGCATTCCTTCTGCCCCGCCCCGCCGAGCAGGATGTCGAACTCCTGCGCCACGATCTCGCGGTGCGCGTCGAGCTGGGTCAGGAAGCGGCAGATGTCGGGGTAGCCCAGGCTGCGGGCGATCCAGTCCAGATCCTCGTCGCGTGTGGGCAGCACGTGGGTCTGCTGGTCGTCCAGGTACTGGATGCGGTGCTCGACCCGGCGCAGGAACTCGTAGGCCTGGGCCAGCGCCTGGGCCGTGGCCTCGGGCATGAGCCCGGCCTTGACCAGACGGGTCAGCGCGTCCAGTGTGGGCCGCGTGCGCAGCTCGGGGAACTGGCCGCCGCGCACCACCTGCAGCAGTTGCACGGTGAATTCAATTTCACGGATGCCGCCGCGCGAGAGCTTGACGTCGTTGCTGCGCTCGGGATGGCCGGCGCTGCGTTTGGCCGCATGGTCGCGGATCTGTCGGTGCAGCACGCGCAGCGAATCGAAGACGTTGTAGTCCAGGTAGCGCCGGAACACGAAAGGTACGACCAGGCCGCGCAGTGCCATGACCGAACCGTCCTGCAGCTGTGCCTTGGGGGCGACGACGCGGCTCTTGAGCCAGGCGAAGCGTTCCCACTCGCGGCCCTGCACGTGGAAGTACTCCTCCAGCGCACCCAGCGAAACAGCCGGCGGGCCGGAATTGCCGTTGGGACGCAGCGCCAGGTCCACGCGGAAAACGAAACCGTGCTCCGTGGTGTCGCCCAGCAGGTTGTAGATGGCGCGCACGGCCTTGGCGAAGTACTCGTGGTTGGAAATGCGGTTGCGGCCCTCGGCATTGCCCGCAGTCTCACCATCCTGGTCGTAGACGTAGATCAGGTCGATGTCGCTGGAGACGTTGAGCTCGCGCGCACCCAGCTTGCCCATGCCCACCACCCAGAACAGTGCGCGCTGTCCGTCCGCGGTCTGCGGACTGCCATGGCTGTCGTCCAGGCTGCGCATGACCTCGGTACAGGCGGTGTCGAGGGCAAACTCGGCCAGCTCGGTCATGCTGGCGGTGATGTCCCGCAGGGAGGCCTGCTGCTCGACGTCGAGCACCACCAGGCGTTCCATCACGAGCTGGCGCAGCACGCGCAGCCCCGCACCGCAGTCCACCCCCGTGCCGCGCAGGTGGTCGTAGAGCTGCTGCAGGGCTCGGACGTCCGGGCGCCCGGGTGCGAGTCGGGGCAGCAGGTCGGCGTGGCGGCGGCGCACGCGTTGTACGAAACGGGAGTGGTCGGCACGGGTGGCGTGGTACGCCGGTGCTTCGGCCGGACCCTGCACCGGGCCCGACGCATCGTTGCGGGTCATAATTCCTGTCGCGTTATCGATCTGCCAAATGAATGCCTTGCCGCGCCGCCCGACCCTGCCCCTCAGAGCGCTGACGCTCACGACGCGCGCGCTGCTGTGGCTGATCCTGCTGGCCTGGCTGGTCTTGGGCGCCGCCTGGGCGACGCTGCACCTCTTCATTGTGCCCCGAATCGGCGAGCTGCGCCCGCTGCTGGAAACCCGCGCCAGCGAGGCGCTGGGCCTGCCGGTGCGTATCGGTGCCATCGTGGCGCACGACCACCGTCTGTTACCGAGTTTCGAACTTCAGGAGGTGCTGCTGTTCGATCGCCAGGGCGAGCCGGCCTTGTACCTGCCGCGCGTCCAGGCCACGGTCTCGCCGCGCTCGCTGTGGAACCTCGGCTTCGAGCAGCTGGCCATCGATCGCCCCGAGCTCGATGTGCGGCGCAGCGCCGACGGGCGTCTCCATGTGGCCGGCATCGAGATCGATCCGACGCAAGGCGGCGATGGCCGGGTGGCCAACTGGGTCTTTTCCCAGACCGAGTGGCTGATCACCGACGGCCGCGTGCACTGGCACGATGAACTGCGCGGCGCGCCGCCCGTAGAGTTGCAGCAGGTCGATCTGCGCCTGCACAACGCCAGCCATCTGCATGAATTGCGGCTCGACGCCACCCCGCCGGCCGAGCTGGGCGACCGGCTGAGCCTGCGCGGCAGCTTTCGCGAACCCCTGTTCTTTGCCGATGCCGGCGACTGGCAGCGCTGGCAGGGTCAGCTCTACGCCGTGTTCGAGCGGGTCGACATCTCCGAACTGCGGCGGCATGTGCTCCTGCCCCCGCAGCTGCAGCTGGAAATGGCCGGTGGCAGCGGCGCGCTGCGGGCCTGGGTCGATGTGGACCAGGGGCGTGTCAGAGCTGTCACCGCGGATGTGGCGCTGACACAGCTGGACCTGCGGCTGGGCCCGGAGTTGCCCGTGCTGGAGCTTGATCGCCTGGCGACCCGTGTGGGATTGAAGACGCTCGAGGGTGGGTACGAGGTGTCGACCCAGGGCCTGCGCTTTGACACACGAGACGGCCTGCGCTGGCGCGGGGGCGATATGCGCCTGAGCCATGCCCAGCCCTCGGAGGCGATCGACAGCGCGCGCGGCGAATTGCGCGTCAGCGGCATCGATCTTTCCTCTCTGGCCGCGCTGGGGCAGCGCCTGCCCCTGGGCCCGCGTCTGCACCGGGCCTTGCAGATCTATGCCCCCCAGGGGCAGGTCGAGCAGCTGCAGGCACGCTGGCAAGGGTCCTGGGAAGCGCCCGCCGCCTACGATGCCCGCGGCCGCCTGAGCCGGCTCGATGTGGCCTCGCATCCCCAGCTGCAGCCCCTGGCCGAAGGCCAGGCGCTCGCCGACGCCGTCGGCTCGCCCGGTGTGCGCGGCCTGACCATGGAATTCGACTTCACCCAGGATGGTGGTCGGGCCAGCGTGCTGGTGCAGCAGGGTCACCTGGAACTGCCGGGCGTCTTCGAGCAGCCGCGCATCGAACTCGATCAGCTGGCGGCCGAGCTGCAGTGGCGCCGGCAGGGTGGGCAGGCCAGCCTGCAGATCAGCAATGCCCGTTTTGCCAACGCCGAAGCCCAGGGCGAATTCCAGCTCAAATGGCAGACCGGCACCGGCGCGCATCGCCTGCCCGGCGTGCTCGATCTGCAGGGCAGCTTCAGCCGGGCCGAACTGACAGCTCTGCATCGCTATCTGCCCCAGGCCATCCCGGCCGAGGTACGCGACTATCTGCAGGAGGCCCTGCCCCAGGGCCGGGCCAGCGCCGCCCGCTTCCGGGTCAAGGGGGATCTGCACGACTTTCCCTTCCACCAGGCCGGCCAGGGAGAATTCCGCATCACGGCCCAGGTCCAGGACACGCGGTTTGTCTATGTGCCGGCGAGCCTGCAGGCTGCTGGCCAGCCGGCCTGGCCGGCCCTGACCGAGTTGCGCGGGGAGCTGCAGATCGACCGCAGCAGCCTGCAGCTGCGCAATATCGGCGCGCGTGTGGACGGCGTGCCGCAGCTACGCATTCTCAAGGGCGAGGCCCGCATTCCCGACATGACCCAGGGCGCACGCGTGCAGACCGATTTGCAGCTCGGCGGGCCGCTCGATGAGTTGCTGACCGGCCTGGTGCGCGCCTCTCCGCTGGACGCCATGCTGGGCGGGGTGCTGCGCCAGGCGCGCGCTGCGGGCCAGGCCGAGGTCCAGCTCGGTCTGGATCTGCCCCTGCAGAACCTCGAACGCTCGGCCGTACGCGGCCAGATCAAGCTGGCTGGCAATGAGCTCTTGCTCGCCCCTCGTCTGCCGCGGCTCACGCGCGCGCGTGGCACCGTGCACTTCAGCGAGCAGGGTTTTGCCCTGGCCGGTGTGCAGGGCCGCCTGCTGGGGGGGGAGGTGCGCGCCGAGGGCGGCACCATTGCCTTGCCCGGTGCCCCCGCCGGCGTCGAGCCCCGTTTGCGTGTGCAGGGCACCCTTACCGCCCAGGGCCTGCGCCAGGAGAGCCAGCTCGGGGCGGCGGCGGCCTTGGGCCGGCGCATGAGCGGCAGCACGGGCTACACGGCGGAGTTCGGTCTGCGCCAGGGCGTGCCCGAGTTCCAGTTCAACTCCAGCCTGCAGGGCCTGGCGCTCGATCTGCCCGCACCTTTGTCCAAACCGGCCGAGGTGGCGCTGCCCTTGCGCCTGCAGGCGGCGCTCATGAGTCCGGAATCCGCCGGCAGCGGCCAGACCGCCGATGCCCGTCGCCAGGATCTGCTGCGCCTGGACCTGGGGCGCCTGCTCTCCCTGCGCTATGTCCGGCAACATGCAGAGGGTGGTGTGCGCGTGCTGCGAGGTGCCATCGGCGCCGGCCTGGCCGCAGGTGAGAGCGTGGCGCTGCCGGACGAGGGGGTGGTGGCCCAGGTGCAGTTCGACGCCCTGGACCTGGACGCCTGGCGCCAGGCCATGGCTTCGCCGGCCGAGCCGGCTACCAGCGGCGGCGGCGTGTCCGCCACCTTGCAGGACTACCTGCCGACCAGCCTGATCGTCCAGGGCAATACCTTGCAGGCCGGCGGTCAGACGCTGCGCCAGCTGGTGGCCGGCGGTACGCGCGAGGGCCAGGTCTGGCGCGCCAACGTCGACGCGCGTGAGCTCAGCGGTTATGTCGAATACCGCATGCCGGCGCGCAGCGGTGCGGGCAATGTCTATGCGCGCCTGGCGCGGTTGGTGCTCGGGCAAGAGAATGCGCGCGGCATGGAGACCGTGCTTGACGAGCAGCCGGTGGGCATCCCGGCTCTGGACGTGGCGATCCAGCAGTTCGAGCTGCGCGGCAAGAACCTGGGCCGGGTCGAGATCGAGGCGGTCAACCGCGGGTTCGCCCGCCGCGACGCCGGCGCGCGGGAATGGCGGCTCAGCCGTCTGCACATCGTGATGCCCGAGGCTGAGTTCACGGCCAGCGGCAACTGGGCGGTCTACCAGGAAGCGGGTGAGCCGACCGGCCGTGCGACGCCGCGTTCGCCCGCGACGTCGCGCGGCGAACGCCGTCGCACTGTCATGAACTTCCAGCTCGACGTGACCGACGCAGGCGGCCTGCTGAGCCGCCTGGGCATGCCCGACGTGGTGCGTGCGGGCAAGGGGCGCATGGAAGGCCAGGTCAGTTGGGTGGGCTCACCGCTGGGTCTGGACTATCCGACGCTGGGCGGCAGTTTCAACGTCAACATCGAGCGTGGCCAGTTTCTCAAGGCCGATCCGGGTCTGGCGAAGTTGCTGGGTGTGCTCAGCTTGCAGTCGCTGCCGCGCCGGCTCACGCTCGATTTCCGGGACGTGTTCAGCGAGGGCTTCGCCTTCGACTTCGTGCGCGGCGATGTGCAGATCGACCAGGGCTTGGCCCGCACCAACAACCTGCAGATGAAGGGTGTGAGCGCGGCCGTGCTCATGAGCGGCCAGGCCGATCTGGCGCGTGAGACGCAGGACCTGCGCGTGGTCGTCGTGCCCGAGATCAATGCCGGTACGGCCTCGCTGGTGGCCACCTGGATCAATCCAGCCGTGGGCCTGGGCACCTTCCTGGCCCAGTACTTCCTGCGCCGCCCTGCCATGGCCGCGGCCACTCAGGAGTTCCGCATCACCGGTACCTGGAGTGAGCCGCAGATGAACAAGGTCGAGGCGCCCCCCCCGGCGCCCGCCGCGACCGAACCCGGGACCCAGTCGCCATGAAACTTGCCCTCGTCCAGCTGGTCTCCTCGGCCTCGGTGGCCGCCAACCTGGCGCGCACGCGTGCCCTGCTGGAGCAGGCTGCGCAGCAGGGGGCGGAACTGGCCGTGCTGCCCGAGTACTTCTGCCTGCTGGGCCATGGCGACGAGGCCAAGCTGCGCATCCGCGAGACGCCGGGCCAGGGGCCGATCCAGGATTTCCTGGCGAACGCGGCGCGCGAGCTCGGCCTGTGGATCGTCGGTGGCACGCTGCCGATCGACGCCGGTGCGGCGGCAGACGAGGACCGGCGCGCCTACAACAGCACCCGGGTCTACTCGCCGCAGGGGGAGTGCGTGGCCCAGTACGACAAGATCCACCTCTTTCGCTACGACAACGGCCGTGAGTGCTATGACGAAGCACGCACACTGCGGCCCGGCCGCCAGCCCGTGAACTTCGAGCTGAAGGCGCGCGATGGCCGGAGCTGGCGTGTGGGCCTGAGCGTCTGCTACGACCTGCGCTTTCCCGAGCTCTACCGCGCCCATGCGCAGGCCGGCGCCCAGCTGCTGCTGGTGCCCAGCGCCTTCACCCACACCACGGGCCAGGCGCACTGGGAGCCCTTGCTGCGCGCGCGGGCCATCGAGAACCTGGCCTATGTGGCTGCTGCGGCCCAGGGGGGGACCCACGAGAACGGGCGCCGCACCTGGGGTCACAGCATGGTGGTCGACCCCTGGGGCCGGGTGCTGGGGGTGCGGCCCGAGGGAGAAGGTCTGGTGCTGGCCGAGCTTGATGCCGCTCTGCTGCGGCAGTGCCGCCAGCAGCTGCCTGCCCTGGAGCACCGGGTCCTGTGAGGCCGCGCATGCTGGAACGTCTGGGCGAGCGCTGGCGCCCGCAGCACTGGCGGCGGCGTTTGCTCTGGTCTGCCTTGACAACCCTGGTGCTGGCCTTGCTGGTCACCCTGGTCTGGCTGGCCGGCCGCTACGAGGCCAGCCAGGTGCAGAGCCGGCTGGAGCGCGATGCGGCCGACGCCGTGGGCGACATCCGTTCGCGCCTGACGCGCAACCTGCAGAGCCTGCAGGCCCTGCAGTTCGGGGAACCCGCGCCGGCGCGCTGGTCACAGGAGGCCACGGCACTGCTGCGCGAGCGGCGCGAGCTGCTGCGCATCGAGTGGCGCGACGACCGCTTGAACGTCCTGAACCTGGCTGGCACGCCCTACCGGCCGCCGGTGTTCGAGCGGCTGGGGCGCGACAGCGTCCAGTCCGAAGTGGCGCAAGTCTGCAATGTCGCGCGTCGCCTCAGCGGTCCGGCCTATTCGGGCAGCTACTTCGTGCCCATGACCGACGGCCTGGGGCTGGAGGTGATCGAGATGTGCCTGCCCCTGGCCAGCGCCGGCGTGGTCATGGGCTATCTGGTGGCCACTTACTCCCTGCAGGACGTGCTGGACGACCTCGGTCGCCAGCTCACGCGCAGCCAGGAGGTGTCCTTCACCGAAGGCGACGGTACCCGCCTGGCCATCCGTGGCAACGCACGCCGCGGCAACCGCGTGTTCTCGGCCCAGCATCTGCTGGATCTGCCGGGTACGACCCTGGTGCTGCGCATGGACAGCTGGCGCGGCGCGCCGGAGCTGTTCCCCAATGTGCTCACGGCTCTGGTCACGGCCATGTCCATCGCCCTGGTGGGCATCCTGCTGCTGCTGGGCAAGGACATGCGTCGCCGCCTCAAGGCCGAGCGTGACCTGGCCGATGCGCTGGCCTTCCGCAAGGCCATGGAGGACTCGCTGGTCACGGGTCTGCGTGCGCGCGACCTGCAGGGCCGCATCACCTATGTGAACCCGGCCTTCTGCCAGATGGTGGGGTTTTCGGCGGAAGAGCTCATGGGGCAGAGCATGCATGCCCCCTACTGGCCGCCCGAGTTCGCCGACGAATACCGCAAACGCCAGGAGATCCGCCTGGCCGGCAATGTGCCGCCGCGCGAAGGCTACGAATCGGTCTTCATGCACAAGGACGGTACGCGCTTCCCCGTGCTCATCATCGAAGCGCCGCTGATCAATGCCCAGGGCGTGCAGACCGGCTGGATGAGCGCCTTCCTCG
>CAMLNH010000053.1 GCA_946481355.1 uncultured Curvibacter sp. | reverse complement strand
TCAAGAAGTTCAAGGCCCTGTTCCCGCACGTGCCCACCAAGAGCGGCCTGATGGTGGGCCTGGGCGAGACCGACGAGGAGATCCTCGAGGTGATGCGCGACATGCGCGCGCACAACATCGACATGCTGACCCTCGGCCAGTACCTCGCCCCCAGCGGCCACCACCTGCCGGTGCGCCGCTACGTGCACCCGGACACCTTCAAGATGTTCGAGACCGAGGCCTACAAGATGGGCTTCACCCACGCCGCCGTGGGCGCCATGGTGCGCTCCAGCTACCACGCGGACCAGCAGGCCCACGCGGCCGGCCTGGCGCCCGGCGTCACCGCGTCGTAAGCCTGCCCGTCAGTGGCTGTCAAGCGCAGCCATCATCGCCGCCGGAATGTCGAACTCCTTCTTGCCCACGAGCGCGTAATAGAACAGCGGCCGCCCGTCGATCGAGATACGGTGCCGGTAGCGTTCCAGATGATGCACCTCCAGCGCATCGCTGAGCAGCAGTGACTTGATCAGCTGAGAAAAGCCCGAGGTGTCGCTTTCCAGCAGGAAAGTCTCCTTGATGTTGAAGGCCACCCAGCCCCCCGGTGCCACCAGGTTGAACGCATTGGCGAAAGCCATGGCCGGAATATCTCCAAAACCGAGCGCGGCGACGCAGGACAGGCAGTCGATCTGCCAATCGCTGATGTTCTTGCGCAGATCATCACCCAGCTTGCAGAAATCCGCCACGTAATAGGCGTCGTAGATGCCGGCCCGGTCCCGGTCGCAGGCGTCCTTCGCTTCCTGGCAGATATCGACGCCGACGACACGGGCGATACCCGCCGCGTGCAGCTGCTCGCCGAACATGCCGTTGCCGGCACCGAGGTCGAGCACACGCAGCTCCGTCATCTCGATCCGGTTCTCCCGCAGCACCTTGCCCAGTATGTCGCCCACCTTCTTCGGCGAGCTGCACTTGAGCCGCTGATAGAAAAGCTGCTCATACAGGCCCGGACGCTTGTAGATATCGGCGTACTCGTGGAAACGAAGCTGGATCTCCTGGCCGTCCTCCACCAGCGTGAAATACGCCTCGTCCTGGTTCAGGCTGTGCGGGTCCGTGGCGGGAAAACGGATGTGGTGCGGATTGAAAAGCATGCGGCCTCCAATATCAAATGCCTTCGGCCGGCTTCATCGGGCCTTCGCGCCATGCGTGCGCTTGCCGGAAAGCCGGGAGGCGTTGAAAGTTCCGAATGAATCGGGCGAGCAGTGACTGTGCGCGGCGGCACATCCCACCTGAAAGGCATGTCACTCCGCTGTCTCTCTGCGCCATGGCGCAGGAGTCGGAGCTCCCTTGAACAAGGGAACACATGCCTCGGTCCCGAGCCTAACATTTTTCTACCTGGGTGAGGACCGGGTAAACACGGCCAGCGCCGCTCGTGCGCTCTCAGCCCGCCAGCAGAGAGGACGGCTCGTCGTGCGCCAGCACCTCCAGCGCCCAGGGCTGCAGCTTGCCGGCATCGGCGCGCAGCACCTCCTGCTTGACCGCAAGGATCTGCGCCGGGTGCATGGAGAAGCTGCGCAGGCCCAGCCCCAGCAGCAGGCGCGTCATGGCCACGTCGCCCGCCATCTCGCCGCAGACGCTGACTTCCTTGCCCTGGGCCCGGCATTCGGCGATGGTGTCGGCCACCAGCCGCAGCACCGCGGGATGCAGCGGGTCATAGAGATGCGCCACCGATTCGTCGGCGCGGTCGATGGCCAGGGTGTACTGGATCAAGTCGTTGGTGCCCAGCGAGAGGTAGTCGAAATGCTTGAGAAAGGTCTTGAGCATCAGCGCCGCGGCCGGGATCTCGATCATGGCGCCCAGGACCACCGGGCCAAAGGGCACGCCCTCACGCTGCAGCTCGGCTCGGGCCTGCTCGACCAGGGCCACGGTCTGGCGGATCTCGCTCAGATGCGCCAGCATCGGAATGAGCATCTTGACCGGGCCGTGCGCCGCGGCGCGCAGGATGGCACGCAGCTGGTTGAGGAACATGGCCGGGTCGGCCAGGCTCCAGCGGATGGCGCGCAGCCCCAGCGCCGGGTTCAGGTGGCTGCCCTCGATCACCGTGCTGTCCATGGGCTTGTCGGCGCCGATGTCCACCGTGCGTATGGTCACAGGCAGGCCCCCCATGCCCTCGACCGCGCGCCGGTAGGCCTGGTACTGCTCTTCCTCATCGGGCAGGTGGCCGTGCCGGCCCATGAAGAGGAACTCGCTGCGGAACAGGCCCACGCCCGCGGCACCAGCCTTCATGGCGCCCAGCGCATCCTCGGGCATCTCGATATTGGCCAGCAGCTCGACCTTCTCACCGTCCAGCGTGACGGCCGGCGTCTTGAGCAGGCGCGCCAGACGGCTGCGATCGAGTTCGAGCTGACGCTGTTTGTGCTGGTACTCGGCCAGGATGATGGGCGAGGGATCGACGATGACCACGCCGGCATTGCCGTCGATGATGACCCAGTCATCCTGGCGCACGAGCTGGCTGGCCGTGCGCGCACCCACCACGGCGGGGATGTCCATGCTGCGCGCCACGATGGCCGTGTGCGAGGTCTTGCCTCCCACATCGGTCACGAAGCCGGCGAACAAGCCCTGCTTGAACTGCAGCATGTCCGAAGGCGATATCTCATGGGCGATCAGCACCAGCGGTGTGTCGGTGTCCTCCAGCTGCAGCTCGGCCGTGGCGGTCTTGCGTGCGACGATCACCGGCAGAACCGACGTGGTGCTCTGTCCCTGCATGGCGCGCAGCACCTTCTCGGTGATCTGCTCCAGGTCGGCCTTGCGCTCGCGCAGGTACTCGTCTTCCATCTCGTCGAACTGGCGCGCCACCACTTCCAGCTGGGTGGTCAGCGCCCATTCGGCGTTGTAGAGCCGGTCGCGGATCCAGTGCTTGACGCCGCCGACCATCTCCTCGTCCTGCAACAGCATCAGGTGCACGTCGAGCAGTGCGCGCAGCTCGTGCGGCGCGTCCTTGGGGCCGAGCTGTGAGATGGTCTGCTGCAGGCGGTGCAGCTCGTCCACCACCGCATCGCGCCCGCGTTTCACACGCTCGATTTCCTGCTCCACCTGACCGGGCTCGATGAAGTAATGCGCCACATCCACCCGGCTGCTGGCCACCAGCACGGCCCGCCCGATGGCGATGCCGCGCGCGACCGCGAGTCCGTGGATGGAGAACGTCATATCACTCGCCCTCGCCGAACTTGTCGTTGATCAGTGCCAGCAGCGCATCGATCGCTTCCTGGGCCTTGTCGCCCTGGGCCTCGATCTCGATGGCGCTGCCCAGCCCAGCGGCCAGCATCATCACGCCCATGATGCTCTTGGCATTGACGCGCCGCTCACCGCGCGCCAGGAAAATCTCGCAGGGATAGCTGCCCGCCAGCTTGGTGAGCTTGGCCGAGGCCCGGGCGTGCAACCCGAGCTTGTTGCTGATGGTGGCATTGGCCTTGATCATTCCTTCATTCCCCATGGCTATCGTTTCATGCGTCGGGCAGCTGCTGCACACCCTGCGTACCGCCCTGCAGGGCGCGCGCGGCAAGCGCCTCCAACGGCTCATGCTGGTAGGTCACGGCGCGCAGCAGCATGGGCAGGTTGACCCCCGCCAGCAGCTGCGCAGCACGGCCAGCCTGCAACTGACGCGCCACATTGCAGGGCGTGGCGCCGAGCACATCGGTCAGCAGCAGCAGGGGCGCCGCGCCAAAATGCCCGGCCGCTTCCCGCGCCTGGGCCAGACTCTGCTCGGTGCTGGCCTGGGCCTGCACGTCCACGGCCTGCACCCCCTCGACCCGGTCCGGAAAGACGTGGGCCACGCACTGGCGCAAGGCGCTGGCCAGTGGCGCGTGGGCGATGATGACGATGCCGTTCATGCTGTGCGATTATGGCCGCTTCGCTGCCAGGAAGTAGGCGTAGGACGCCAGGTTGAGCAGCAGGAACACGGCCATCGCGCCGCGGAAGGCGCCGCCCGTGCTCCACCCCAACGCCTCCAGTGCGTCGATGAGCAGGCCGATGCCCCACTGCACGACGAAGACGCCCGCAAAGATGACCAGGTTGTAGGCCGAAAGCGCACGACCGGCCAGTTCGCTCGGGAAGGCCATGCCCACGGCCGGCTGCGCCAGCGACAGGAAGGTTGAGCTCACGCAGAACAGCGCCCAAAGCCAGCCCGAATGGCCGGCCCAGCGTTCGCCCATGAAGACGATGATCCCCAGAACCAGCAGACTCAGCGGCGCGCCCCAGGCGATGAGTTGCTGGGCCTGGATGCCGCGCTGGGTCAGGCGCGGCACCAGCAGGCCCCAGGACCAGAAGGTGCACAGCATGGCGACGTTGATCCAGAACAGATTGGTGGCCGCCTGCACCGGCGTGTAACCCGCGACGCGCACCATCCAGGGCACGGCCCAGAGGGTCTGGATGGCCACCATGCCACCGTAGTTGAAGAATCCCACCGGCGTCATGCGCCGGAAATAGGGGTGGCGCCAGACCTCGGCATAGGTCCCGTGTGTGGCGGGGGCGGCCGCATCGGCGGAGCGTGTCCAGCCCGGCACCCGCCAGGCGATCAGCAGCATGGCCAGCAGCAGCATGCCTGCCAAGCCCCAGAAAATCGGGCGCCAACCGAATTGCGGCAGCAGCCACTGCACCGGCAGCGTGGAAGCCACCATGCCCATGGAGCCGGTCATGAGCATCCAGGAATTGGCGCGCAGCTGGCTCACGGGATCGAGCCAGCGCCGGTAGCCCGTGAGCGGCGCCATCAGGCAGGCGCCCAGGCCCACACCGCAGAGCACGCGCGCCAGCAGCAGGCCGGTGAAGCCCTGCGACAGCGCGAAGGCCGCGCAACCCAGCACGGCCACGGCGAGAAAGCCCAGGATCACATTGCGCGGGCCGTGCCGGTCCAGCCATTGGCCCAGCGGCAGTTGCAGCGCCGCGAAGCCGAGGAAATAGCCGCCGGCCAGCAGGCCGAGATCGCGTGCACTGAGCGCGAACTCCTGGGTCAGCTGCGGCGACAGCGTGGCCGTGACCGAGCGCACCAGGGCCGAAAAGAAATAGGCAAAGGCGAAAACGAGAAAGACGACGACGGCCGGGCGCCGCCCGAGCACGCTCACGGCAGCTCCATGCCGCTGAAGAAGGGCTCACTCATCTCCGGCGTCAACCGTTCGGCGTAAAGCGCCGCGTGGTACAGCCGTTTGCCGCGGGTGAACCACACGGCCTGCACCGTGAGTGCGCGGCCTTCGCTGTCGCGCCCCAGGGCTTGCAGGCGCACGGACTCGGGCTGGGGGCTGGCGCCCCGGATGCCATAGGGCTGGCGACTCGCCCCCTGGGCCTGCATCGTGGCCAGCAGATTGGTCTGCCACTGCGCCTGGACCGGCAGGGCCTGCAGGGGCGTGGTCAGCTCCACCACCGAGATCGCATACAAGCCGCCGCCGGCCTCGCAGCCGAGCATGGTGAGATCGACGTCATAGCCGGCCAGACTCTGTCTGCGCGTGGCCTGGTCCGGCTTGCAGGGCAGCATGGCCTTGAGCTCGCCGCCACCCAGGCGCACCTCGCGCCAGTTGAGACTGGGGCTGCAGGCCGCGAGCGCCAATGGGAGCAGTAACAGTGCAAATCGGTGTCGTGCCATGCGACGATTATCCCTGCCGCCTTAGCGCAGCGCGCCAAACACCTTGCTGAGCAAAGCGCTGCCCGTTCCAACCGGATCTTGCCGGATCTTGCGCTCTTCTTCCCCGATCATGAAGTAGAGCCCGTCCAGCGCCTTGCCTGTCACATACTGTTCAATGGTCGCTTCCTCGCGCCGCAGCAGCCCGAAATCGGAGGCCTTGCCGACCAGTCGGTTGTACTGCCCGGCCAGATTCAGGCGCGCGGTCGTGGCGCCCACCACGGGCAGGAATTTCTGTCCCAGCGGCACGCGGGTCTTGTCGGCAAAAAAGGTGGTGACGGAGGTGTCGCCCCCGCGCAGGATCTGCTTGCCGTCCTCCACCGTCATATTGCGCACCGCGCCCAGCATGAGTTCCTGCGCCTGGGGCACGGCCGCCTCGGCGGCGCGGTTCATGGTCGTGACCAGTTCGTCCAGACGTCGCCCCTGGCCCAGACGCCGCAGCAGCTTCTCGTGCTCCTGCAAGCGCAGGGGCAGGGGAATGCGGACCTGATCCCGACCCAGAAAGCCGTCGAGCCGGCCCAGCTCGGCTATGGCAGTCCGGGCCCCGCGCTCCAGCGCGCTCTTGAGCCCCTGCACCGCTTCGCCCTGGCTCAGATCGGCCAGATTGAGCGCCGATGCGTCCGGCAGCCACAGTGCGGGAACTCCGGCCAGCCAGCCAGCTCCAAGCCCATTAAACTTGCGTCGATCCATGATGTCCTTGTCTCCCGCGATGAAACGCCCCCTCTATCTTGCCGCAGTCGCGGTGCTGGCCGTCGCCGCCTGGCTGTTGCTGCGCAGCCCCGGCTTCGGACCGGCCCCGGACACCGCCTTCGTCCTGCTCGACGGCTCGAAGAAGGAAACCGCTGATTTTCGCGGCAAGGTCGTGCTGGTGAACTTCTGGGCCACCAGCTGCACCAGCTGTGTCGCCGAGATGCCCCAGCTCATGGCCACCTACGAGAAATACCGTGGGCGCGGCTACGACACCGTGGCCGTGGCCATGAGCTACGACCCCCCCAGCTACGTCGTGAACTTCAGCGAGACACGCAAGCTGCCCTTCAAGGTGGCCATCGACAACACCGGCGCCGTGGCCCAGGCCTGGGGCGATGTGCGCCTGACCCCCACCACCTACCTGGTCAACAAGCGTGGCGAGATCGTCAAGCGCTATGTGGGCGAGCCCGATTTTGCCGAGCTGCATCGACTGATCGAGGAGCTGCTGGCCCAGGCCTGATCGTGCCTCCGCATGACAAAGCGGCCCCGCGGGGCCGCTTTGTCATGGAAGCAGGCATTCGCGCTCTTATTGGCGGAAGTCGTCGTGGCAAGCCTTGCAGCTGCCGGCGGTGGCCTGAAAGGCGGCCTTGACACTGTCCAGATTGCCGGTCTTGGCTGCAGCGGCCAGCTTGCTCATCTCGGCCTGCATCTTCTCGGACGCCGCCTTGAACTTCGCCTGCTCCATCCAGATCTCCGGCTTGGCCTTGGTGTCACCCTTGTCGGTGCCCTCGCCGAAGGCAGCCCAGGGCAGGCGTGACATGCCCTCCGCGATGGCGGCGTTGTCTGCAGCCATCTTGGCGTCGAAAGGCACCCTGCCGCTGGCCATGGCCCCGACACGGGCGAAATGCTGCTGCATCACAAAGAGCGCGTTTTTTCGGTACTTGATGGCGTCTTCGGCTTTGGCGAACTGGGCCGAGGCCAGGCTGCTGAAGCCCAGGCTGGCGGCTGCCACGACCAGGATACTGATTGTTTTCATCGGGCGGTCCTTTGTTGGTTGACGGGAAGGTTCCCGCTGCTGGGAGCTGCGCCCGGCCCGGAAAGTTCGCCGCGCCGGGTCTTCTAAGGGAAAATACCAAGCAGCACCACGACCGTGAGGATCACCATGCCGCACCGTATCCGGATCTGGGACCTGCCGACCCGCCTCTTTCACTGGCTGTTGGCCCTGTGCGTGATCGGCCTGGTCGCCAGCGCCAAGCTGGGCCTGATGGATTGGCACTTCCGGCTCGGCTACACCGTGCTGACGCTGCTGCTCTTTCGCCTGCTCTGGGGCCTGGTAGGCGGACACTGGTCACGCTTCGGCAGCTTTCTCTACGCACCGACCAGTGTCTGGCGCTACCTGCGAGGCCAGGGCGATCCCGCCCACACCATCGGGCACAGCCCGACCGGCGCGCTCTCGGTGTTTGCGCTGCTGCTCTTCCTGCTGGTGCAGGTAGCCACGGGCCTGATCAGCGATGACGAGATCGCCTCCGCGGGCCCGCTGACACAGCTCGTACCCGGCGCCTGGGTCAGCCTGGCCACCTGGTACCACCGCGCCGTCGGGCAATGGGTGCTGATCGCGCTGGTGGTGCTGCACACCGCGGCCATCCTCTGGTACCTCTGGGGCCGGCAGCAGAACCTGATCCGGCCCATGCTGGATGGCGACAAGCTGCTGACCCAGGCCGTGCAGGCCTCGCGCGATGATGCGCGCAGCCGGCTGCTGGCTGCCGCTCTGCTGTTGCTGTGCGCCGCGGCTGTCGCCCTGCTGCTGTGGCTGGGAACGCGCTGAACTTCAGGGCTTGCGGCTCTGCTCGTACAGGGGCATCACGATGTCGCTGATACGCGCCAGGTCCTGCTGCCGCGATTCGGGCGCCGGATGCGTGCTCAGGAACTCGGGCGGACGTCCGCCGCCCAAGGTGTTCATCTTCTGCCACAGACTGATGGCCGCCCGTGGGTCATAACCGGCACGCGCAGCCAGCTCCACACCAATCACGTCGGCCTCACGCTCGGCCTCGCGGCTGCGCGGCAGAGTCAGGCTGACGCTGGTGACGGTGTCACCCAGATCGGCCAAGGCCTGGTTGCCGGTGACGATGGCCAGCACCACCCCTGGCAGACGCGCCGCCTGCTGCAGCGACACCTGTTCGCGCACATGCTCGCGCAGCGCGTGGGCGATCTCGTGCCCCATGACCGCCGCGAGTTCGTCGTCAGTGATCTTGAGCTTCTCGATCAGACCGCTGTAGATGCCGATCTTGCCGCCGGCCATGCAGAAGGCGTTGATCTCGTTGTTCTGGAAGACGTTCGTCTCCCATTGCCAGCTCAGCGCATCCGGCCGGAAATGCACGGTCTGGGCAATGAGCTTCTTGGCGATGCCTTGCACCCGCGCCACCATGGCCGGGTCACGGTTGAGCTGCTTCTTGGCCTCAGCCTCCTGCACCATCTTGCGATAGGACTGGGCCGAGGCCGCATCCACCTGGGCCGCGCTCACACCCATGTACTGGTTGCGCGTGACACCCACCTGCCCCGCCCCGGTGGTCTGCACCGACTGGCAGCCGGCCAGCAGGCCGGCACACAGCAGCCCCACCAGCAGGGGCTGCCTCTTCATGACGCTAAACTTGCTCTTCATACCTGTATCCCACGATGACTGTGTCACGCCCCACTGTCGAGCTTCTGACCCCGCAGCTACCGGCTGACTTTGACGCCGTGCGCGAGATTTTCCGCGAATACGCAGACGGCCTCGGCATCGACCTCTGCTTCCAGGGTTTCGAGGAAGAACTGGCCTCCCTGCCTGGCGACTATGCCATGCCGCGTGGCGCCTTGCTGCTGGCACGCGTCGACGGCGCCCTGGCGGGCTGCTGCGCCCTGCGCCCCCTGGACGCCGCCGACTACCCCAACGCCAGCGAGATGAAGCGTCTGTATGTGCGGCCAGCCTACCGGGGCCTGGGCCTGGGCCGCCAGCTGACCGAAGCCATCCTCGACGCCGCCCGGGTCAGCGGCTACGACCACGTGCTGCTCGACACCCTGGACGACATGGAGGCCGCGCGCACCCTCTATGAGGGCCTGGGCTTTGAAGAGGTTCCGCCCTACTATCACAACCCCATAGCTGGCGCACACTACCTCATGGTCACGCTGGCCGACACCCGACTCTAGGCCCCCATGAAAAAGGCCACCGCCTTACAGCGGTGGCCTGTGGCGCAAGCGCGGGAACCGCTCAGCCCTTGGCCTGGCCCAGCAGGGTGCCGGCGTCGCTGACCTCGAACTTGCCGGGTGCCTCGATGTTGAGGCTCTGCACCTTGCCATCCTTGACCAGCATGGAGTAGCGGTTGCTGCGCAACCCCATGCCTCGTGCGGTCAGGTCCAGCGTCAGGCCCGTGGCCTTGGCGAAGTCGGCACTGCCGTCACCCAGCATGCGCACCTTGCCGGCGGTCTTCTGATCGCGGGCCCAGGCACCCATGACAAAAGCGTCGTTGACGCTCACACACCAGATCTCGTCGACACCGGCGGCCTTGAACTCGTTGAACTTCTCCACGTAACCCGGCACATGCTTGGCCGAGCAGGTCGGGGTGTAGGCGCCGGGCAGGCCGAAGATCGCGATGGTCTTGCCCGCCACGCTCTTGCTCACGTCCACCGGGTTGGGACCGATGCTGCAGCCATTGCCCTCGACTTCGGAATATTCCATCAGGGTGGCGTTGGGCAGGGTGTCACCGATTTTGATCATGTTGTGCTCCTCGATTGGGTGAAAAATGGGTCAAAAAAAACGGCTCACGCATTGTGAGCCGTTTTGGGCATCGTTGCAGCCGGGGCTGCCAAATGCTTAGACCGCAGCAGCCTTCTCGACCAGACGGGTGGCAACCCAGTTCTTGGTCTTGGAGATCGGGCGGCTTTCGGTAATCTCGATCTTGTCGCCAAGCTTGAATTCGCCCTTTTCGTCGTGGGCGTGGTACTTGCTCGACTTGATCACGATCTTGTCGTAGATCGGGTGCTTGACGCGACGCTCGACCAGAACGGTCACGGTCTTGGCACGCTTGTCGCTGACCACCTGGCCAATCAAGGTGCGCTTGAGGGATTTTTTAGCTTCCGTCATGTCGGCTCCTTATTTGGCGGCTTGCTTTTCAGCAAGAATGGTCTTGGCACGCGCGATGGCCCGACGGGTCGAGCGCAGCGACGCGGTGTTGTTCAGCTGTTGCGTGGCTTTCTGCATGCGCAGGCCGAAGTGAGCTTTTTGCAGCTCCTTGACCTCGGCTTGCACACCGGCGACATCCTTCTGGCGCAGTTCAGTAGCTTTCATTTCTTCGTTCTCCTGATCACTGGCCGATCATGCGGCTGACAAAGGTGGTACGCAGCGGCAGCTTGGCGGCAGCCAGCTTGAACGCTTCACGGGCCAGCTCTTCGGGCACGCCGACGATCTCGAACACGATCTTGCCGGGCTGGATCTCAGCCACGTAGTACTCGGGGTTGCCCTTGCCGTTACCCATACGCACTTCAGCAGGCTTCTGGGAGATCGGCTTGTCGGGGAACACGCGGATCCAGATACGGCCGCCACGCTTGACGTGACGGGAGATGGCACGACGTGCCGCCTCGATCTGGCGGGCCGTCAGACGGCCGCGGTCGGTACATTTCAGGCCGAAGTCGCCGAAAGCCACGGTACTGCCACGGGTGGCGATACCGGTGTTACGGCCCTTCTGCTCCTTGCGGTATTTTCTGCGAGCGGGTTGCAGCATGTTTATTCTCCTTTGGCGCCGTCAGCTGCTGCAGCTGGCGCGGCGACTTTGCGGACGCGCTTAACGGCGGTTTTCGGGGCCTCGGCACCAG
>CAMLNH010000052.1 GCA_946481355.1 uncultured Curvibacter sp. | reverse complement strand
CCGCCCGGGCCTGGTGGGCCAGCGCGCCTACGAAGTCTTCCTCGACTGCTTCAAACAGGGGGTGCTGGTGCGCCCGGCCGGGGAGAACGTGGTGCTGGCGCCAGCCTATGTGGTCGAGCCGGACCAGATCGCGCAGATGGTGGAAGCAGTCGCCCAGGCCCTGCGCCGGCTCACCTGAGCCTCAATCCGCGCCGGTGTTGCCGGCCACCCAGGCCGCATAGGCCACGCTGGCCTGCAGCACGGGCAGGGCCAGGATCTCCGGCGTGTCGTAGGGGTGGTGCTCGCGCAGCCAGGCTTCGAGCTGCGGGTAGAGCGCGCGGCGCGTCTTGATGCTCAGCAGCCACTCGGGCTCGTCGTGCGCGTGCTCCTGCCAGACGTAGACGCTGCGGATGGGCTGGATCTGCACGCAGGCGCCCAGGCGCTGCTGCACGATGGCGCGCGCCAGTTCGGCGGCCTGGGCTTCGCTGGGCAGCGTGGTCTGCACCACGCAGAGTTCAGGGGTGTCGGTCTTCATGCGGCGGTCCTCGCTTGCGGCGATACTACGCGCTCTTCATGTCCTCCAAGCCCCCTGTACGCATCGCGGCCACCTTGCTGCTGGCCCTGGCCGCCGCCCTGCTGTGTGTGGGGCTGCGCGTGCCGCTGCCCTGGTTCATCGGCCCGCTGCTGGCCACCGCCATCGCCTCCATGCTGCGCGCGCCCACGCTGAGCTGGGCGCCGCTGCGCAACGCGGGTCAGTGCACCATCGGCCTGGCCCTGGGTCTGTACTTCACGCCTGTGATGGGCGCGCTGGTGCTCGGTCTCTGGTGGGCCGTGTTGCTGGGCATCGTGTGGGCGCTGCTGCTGGGCTGGCTCTTCGGGCTGTGGCTGCAGCGCACGCAGGCGCGGCACCTGCCCGGGCTCAACCGGGCCACGACCTGGTTTGCCGGGGCCATCGGCGCGGCCTCGGAGATGACGCTGCTGTCCGAGCGGGCCGGCGCGCGCACCGACCTCGTGGCCGCCGCGCACAGCCTGCGCCTGCTCATCGTGGCGGTGCTGATTCCCTTCGGCATGCAGTTTAGCGGGGTGCAGGGGGTGGACCTGGCGCTGACCACGCTGCTGGCCTTCGACGCCAAGGGCCTGGCACTGCTGGTCTTCCTTGCGGGGGCAAGTGCGCTGGCGCTCGAACGGCTCGGCTACGCCAACCCCTGGTTCCTCGGGCCCATGGTGCTGGCCATGGGGCTCACGCTGGCGGGTGTGGAGCTCACGGGCATCCCCTCGGTGCTGTCCAACGCCGCGCAGCTGCTGATCGGCGTGAGCCTGGGCGTGCGCTTCACGCCGGCCTTCGTGCACACGGCACCGCGCTGGCTGGCGGCCGTGGCCGTCGGCACGCTGGCCATGATCGTGCTCAGTGCGGGCTTCGGCTGGCTGCTGTCCCTGGGCACCGGCCTGCACCCGGCCACGCTGCTGCTGGGCACTGCGCCGGGCGGCATCGCCGAAATGTCCATCACCGCCAAGGTGCTGCAGCTGGGCGCGCCCGTGGTGACGGTGTTCCAGATCTGCCGGCTGTTTGCCGTGCTGCTGCTGGTTGATCCGCTGTACCGTCGGCTTTACGCGCGGCGCTGAGTTTCAGTGCACGTGGATCGGCGTGTGGGCCAGTTCGGCGTACTGCGCCAGGGTGTCTTCCACTTCTTCCTGGCTGGGTGTGATGCGCTGCCATTCCAGCAGGCGCTGCTGGAAGAACTCGGCCCAGGCGCCGTCGAGGTAGACCTCGCGGCCGGTGTGCTTGTCCACGATCTCGAAACCATGGCGCAACAGCACGGGCCGCTCGGCCTGCACCTCCTCCTCCGCCTCGGGCAGCAGGTGGTTCACGATGTAGGTGTCCGAGTCGTAGAGGGTGTTCATGGTGGTGCTGTCCGGCGAGGTCTGTGACGCAGGTGGTGCCGGCGTGGCCGAATTCAAGGCCGGAAGTCTCGCAGCTCAGGGGGTGTCAGTGCCGCGCCACTGCTGGTCGATGGTGTCGCCGCTGGCCTGCGTCAGGCGGATGCGCGCGGGCAGCCAGTTCAGGGCCGGCGCCAGCCAGAGCTCGGCGCGCAGGGCGTCTGGCCGCGGCGGGGTGCGCGTGAGCTTGACGGTCTCCAGCACACCGCCAGGCAGCCGCAGCCGTTCATTGCCGTCCACGACAAAGCGCCAGTCGTCCAGGCCATGCACCCCGGCGACCGGAAACACCAGCGCCGTGCCCGCCTGTTGCAGCTCAGCGCGGGCAGACAGCTGCCGCCCCAGCTCCATGAAGATGCTGAGCTGGTCCTGCACGCCGGCCGGCATAGGGGTGGCCGGTGTGCCTTCGGTGAAGCGAAGCTGACCTGATGTCCGGTCGAAGTCGACGGCGCGGTCCTTGCGCACGCGATCGGTGAAGCGTCGGGGCTGCAGACCTTCCGGGGTGAGGCGTCCCTCGCTGTGCTGGATGCGCGAAGCCAGCAGGAACACGTTGATCTCGAGCCGCGCGTCATACGTCTGCCCCTGCCGGGCCCAGCGCAGGCTGCCGCTCGCGCTGTAGGGCAGGGACCGGATCTCGCCTTGGATGCGGTAGTGCAGAACGCTGGACTGCAAGGTGTTGTCGGTCTCTTGCGCCGGCGCAGCTGCCGGCAGCAGGCAGAACAGGGCCAGCAGTGCGGCCAGCAGCCGCGCCGTATGTGTGCGGCGGGGCGATGATGCGGACGGAATCCGGGTTTGCATGGTGCAGCCTTCAGTCGCTGTGGCCGAGTTCGCGCGAGAGCTGGCGTGCAGCCTGGCCCAGGGCCGTGGCCACGGGGCCGTGCCAGTCCGTGTCGAAGGTGGCGATCGAGCCCATGGCCACGATGCCCAGCACCAGGTGGCCGTCGAAGTCGAACACCGGGGCGCAGAAACCGGCGATGCCGGGCAGCAGTGTGTCCACCACGCGCGCCAGACCGCGGCTGCGCACGTCGTCGAGCAGGGCCTTGAGCTCGGCCTGCGTGCGCGGCAGGTCTGTACGGCCCAGCTGGCGTACGCGGGCCAGCTCGGCGCGCAGCAGCGGCGCGATGGCCTCGCGCGAGACATGGGCCGCAAAGCAGCGCCCCGTGGCCGAGGACAGCAGGGGCATGACGTCGCCCAGGCGCAGGTTCACGGTGACGGCTTCGGGGGATTCTTCCCAGTGCACGATGGTCGGGCCATGGTTGCCCCAGACGGCCAGCGCCAGCGTGTGGCCGATCTGCGGCATCAGCGTGGGCAGGCGCTCGCGCGCCAGCTTCACGGCGTCCAGCCGCGTGATGGCGGCCAGGCCCATGCGCAGCGCGGTCGGGCCCAGGTCGTAGCGCGCGCTGGCGGCGTCCTGGCTGACCAGGCCCAGGCGCTGGAAGCTCACAAGGTAGCGGTGGGCCTTGGCTGCACTCATGCCGGCGCTGGCGGCCAGGTCGCGCAGCATCAGCGGGCCCCGTGCGCGCGCCAATGCCTCCAGCAGGGCGTAGCCCACCTCGACGGACTGGATGCCGGCACGTGTCTTGTCCATGGTCTAATAATCGGCTCTTGGTTTCGCCCGGCGAAACCGCCTGAACGATCAGCAAACACACACTCACACGTCGATGAAGCTTGCCACCTACAAGGACGGTTCGCGCGACGGCCAATTGGTCGTCGTCTCGCGCGATCTGAGCACGGCGCATTATGCGACCGGCATCGCCCAGCACCTGCAGCAGGTGCTGGATGACTGGAATTTCCTCTCGCCCCAGCTGCAGGATCTCTACGTCACGCTCAACCAGGGCAAGGCGCGCCACGCCTTTCCCTTCGACCCCAAGATGTGCATGGCGCCGCTGCCGCGCGCCTACCAGTGGGCCGACGGTTCGGCCTACATCAACCACGTGGAGCTGGTGCGCATGGCGCGCAAGTCCGAGGTGCCGGCCAGCTTCTACACCGATCCGCTGATGTACCAGGGTGGCAGCGACGACTTCCTCGGCCCCTGCGACGACGTGGTCTGCGTGAGCGAGACGCACGGCATCGACTTCGAGGCCGAGGTGGCCGTGGTCACGGCCGATGTGCCCATGGGTGCCGGTCCCGAGCAGGCGCTCGACGGCATCCGCCTGCTCATGATTGCCAACGACGTGAGCCTGCGCAACCTCATTCCCGACGAGCTGGCCAAGGGCTTCGGCTTTCTGCAGAGCAAACCCGCCACGGCCTTCGGTCCTGTGGCTGTGACGCCCGACGAACTCGGTGACGCCTGGCAGGGCGGCAAGGTGCACCTCACGCTGCAAAGCGTGTGGAACGGCCGCACGGTCGGCATGTGCGAGGCCGGCGAGGAGATGACCTTCCACTTCGGGCAGCTGATCGCCCATCTGGCCAAGACGCGCAACGTGCGCGCGGGCAGCATCATCGGCTCGGGCACGGTGAGCAACCGCGCCGTCGAGACGAATGGCAAGAAGGAATGGAGCAAGGGCTACAGCTGCATCGCCGAGAAGCGCGCCATCGAGACCATCCTCGACGGCCAGCCCGTGACCGACTACATGAAGTTCGGCGACACCATCCGCATCGAGATGAAGGGCAAGGACGGACTGTCCGTCTTCGGCGTCATCGAGCAGAAGATCGCCCCGCTGGCCGGCTGAGCCGAACCGCTGCGGCAAGAGAAAAGGCGCTCCGTGGAGCGCCTTTTTCATGGGCCCGGGCAGATCAGGTTTGCCCTTGCATGCGGTCGTACTTCAGAAAGTACTGCTTGGCCATGGCCACGAGCTGGCCGTCGCTCGGGTGATCGCTGGTGACCACGTCGACGATGGCCTGGTCGATGTCCTTGTCATGGCGTGCGCAGTGCGCCTTGAATTCATCCTTCGCCTGGGCCGGGCCCGTGACCAGGATCTCGTGCACGCCCTTGAGCGACTCGGCGATCGCGTGGTAATAGGCCTCGTCGCCGTTCTTCGGGCTGTGCGGAGTCTTGGGCAGGTCCCCACGGCCCGGCGCGCCGCCGGCCTTGTGGGTGCTGCGTGACTTGATCTTCTGCGCCGCGATGTGCTCGCGGTCGAAGAGGATGACGTGGGCTTCGTTGCGGTCGAGCCAGACGATGGCGTGGAAGGTGCTCATGCGGGGGTCTCCTGGTTTGGGGGGAAGAGGGTCAGCGGCGCGCGTGTTCCAGCCGGCCCTGGCAGGCGAGGCAGCGTGCCGTCTCGGGGGCCGCGTGCAGGCGGGCCTCGGGGATGTCCGCGCCGCAGTCGGTGCAGACACCGTAGACGCCGGCCTCGATGCGCTGCAGCGCCGCGGCGATGGCGTCGAGCTCGGCGTTTTCGCGTGCGTCGAGCGTGAACTCCAGCTCGCGCTCGCTTTCCATCTGTGCGCGCGAGTCGGGCTCGCGTTCGCCATAGTGCGCGGCCGAGGCTTCGGCGCGCCCCACCGGGCCACCGCGCAGGCTGGCAAGTTGGCTGAGCAGGGTGGCGCGTTGCGCCAGCAACTGCTGCCTGTACGTCGTGGTGTCGCGGGTGTTCATGAGGGCCTCCTGATGCTTCATCATGCGCCCGCGACCTGGGCGCGTCTTTGATGCATGTCAAGCCACCTTGCAAGGCCTGTCGCAAGCCCGTGCCCCGGGCTCGGCGATAATGCAGGCCATGCAAGCCCTGCGCCACGCCCGTTTCCTCGCCCGCCTCGCGCTGGCGTGGTTCGTGCTGTCGCTGGGTGTGGCCATTGCCACGCCCCTGGTGCAGCCGCAGTCGCTGGAGCTGATCTGCGCCACGGGTGGCGCGATGAAGCTCATCGTCAAGAACACCGATGGCACGGCGCAGGAACGCGGCCACACGCTGGACTGCCCCCTGTGCGCCACGGTGGGGGCACCGCCGCCGGTGCTCACGCCGGTGGTGGCCACGCCCTCGCCGCTGGCCCACGTGCTGCAGCCCGTGGCCGCGGCCCACATCGCGGCCCGCACGGCCGCACCGCTGCCGCCACGCGGCCCGCCTGCTTTCTCCTGATCCGTCCCGCACAGCCCGCCTGAGCGCCAGCGCGCAGGCCCGGCTGCCTGTTTCGATGTTTCCGGAGAGCATTCATGCGGAAAACCCGCCTGGCCTGGGCCCTCGCCCTGGCTTTTCCCGTGCCCCTGCTGGCACAAACCCTGGCTGCGGCTGAAGCCGACAAAGCCGAGGCCCCTGTCAAATCCCTCGGGGTGGTGACCGTCAACAGCGGCCAGCCCACCTCGCTGCCCACCCAGATTCCCGCCACCATCGAAGGCGTCACGCGCGAGCAGATCGAAGAGACGATCAACGCGACCGATGCCCAGGACGCGCTGAAGTATTTCCCCAGCCTGCTGGTGCGCAAGCGCTACATCGGCGACTACAACCACGCCGTGCTGTCCAGCCGCGCCTCGGGCACGGGCAACAGCGCACGTTCGGCGGTGTATGCCGACGGCATCCTGCTGTCCAACTACCTGGGCAATGGTGCGACCTACACGCCGCGCTGGGGCATGGTGAGCCCGGAGGAGATCGAGCGCGTCGACGTGATGTACGGCCCCTATTCGGCAGCCTATCCCGGCAACTCGGTCGGCGCCGTGGTGGATTACGTCACGCGCATGCCCAAGGCGTTCGAGGGGACAGCCGGCGTCTCGGTCTTCCGGCAGAACTTCAAGCTCTACGGCACCGACGCTTCCTATGGCGGCCAGCAGGCCAACGCCTCGCTGGGCAGCCGCAGCGGCGACTGGTCATGGCGGGTGAGCCTGAACCACACCGACAGCACCGGTCAGCCGCTGGTGTTTGCCACCACGCCGGTCACCACCACCGGCGGTGCGGGCACCACGCCTGTCACGGGCGCGGTGCGCGCGCCCAACGTCACCAATGCGGACACCTGGGTCTGGGGGACCAACACCCAGTACCGCACGCGCCAGGACCAGGCCAAGCTCCGACTGGCGTACGACATCAGTCCCACGTTGCGTGCCAGCTACACCCTGGGGGTGTGGATGAACGATGCCGAGGGCAACCCCCAGACCTATCTGCGCGACGCCTCGGGTAACCCGGTCTACAGCGGCGCGGTGCAGGTCAACGGCCAGAACTACAACCTCGCGACGAACACCTTCAACGCCACGCGTGAGCAGCTCACGCACGTGATGCATGGTCTCTCGCTCAAGAGCAACACCCAGGGCGAGTGGGATTGGGAAGTGGCCGCCAGCCTCTACGACTACGCCAAAGATCAGCTGCGGCAGACGACCTCATTCACGTCCGGTGCCAACCTCAGCAGCGGCGCGGGAAGGCTGGTGGACCAGAACGGCACCGGCTGGACGACGCTGGTGGCGCGCGGCACCTGGCGGCCCCAGGGCGTCAAGGGCGCGCACATCGTCGACTTCGGCGCCCAGCAGGACGTCTACCGCCTGCGCATCCTCACCTCGGCGATCACGGGCAACTGGGTCACCGATGCCCCCGGCGCGGTCAGCAGCGATGTGGGCGGCGAGACCCGCACCCAGGCGCTCTACGCCCAGGACACCTGGACCTTCGCGCCGCGCTGGAAAACGGTGCTCGGAGCGCGCCTGGAGAACTGGAACGCGAACAGCGGCTACACCTACAACAGCACCTCGACGCCGGCACGCGTGGACTACGCGAGTCGCAACGAGAACCACATCTCGCCCAAGGCCTCGCTCGCGTACCAATGGTCGGCCGACAAGGTGCTCAAGCTCGCCAGTGGCCGCGCGGTGCGCATGCCCACGGTGTCCGAGCTCTACGGCGCCACGACCAATGCGACGCTGACGCTGATCAACGACCCGAACCTCCGACCTGAAAAGTCCGTGACCACGGAGCTCACGCTCGAACAGGACCTGGGCCGCGGCCTGCTGCGCACCACGCTGTTCCATGAGAACACGCGTGACGCGCTCTACAGCCAGCTGATCCCGGGCAGCACCACGACCAGCCGGGTCCAGAACGTGGACGAGGTGCGCACGGACGGCATCGAGCTGGCCTACAACGGCAGCGGGGTGTTCGTGCGCAAGCTGGACCTGTCGGGCAGCCTGACCTATGCCGATTCGCGCATCGTCAGCAACCCGGCGCTGCCCGCGAGCGAGGGCAAATACCAGCCGCGCGTGCCGGTCTGGCGTGCCACGGCGCTGGCCAGCTACCGCTTTGACGAGCAGCAGAGTGGCAGCCTGGGTGTGCGTTACAGCGGCAAACAGTATTCGCGCCTGGACAACACCGACGTCAATGGCAACGCCTACCAGGGTGCCAGCGCCTACCTTGTGCTGGACGCACGCTACCGCTACCGCCTCGCCCCCAAGACCGTGGCTTCACTGGGTGTCGACAACCTGACCAACCGCACCTACTGGAACTTCCACCCCTACCCGCAACGCACCTGGGTTGCGGACCTCAAACACAGTTTCTGAAAGGACAGCGCATGAAATCCCTCAAACCCCTCGTCGCCGCAGCCCTGATCGGCATGGGCGCCGCCCACGCCCACGTCGTGCTCGAAGAGCCCGCGGCGCTGGCGGGCAGCAGCTACCGCGCGTCCTTCCGCGTCGGCCACGGCTGCGCGGGCAACCCCACCACGGGCATCAAGGTCTACATCCCGGCCGGTGTGCGCGGTGCCAAGCCCATGCCCAAGGCGGGCTGGGCGCTGAGCACGAAGCGCGCCACCCTGGCGCAGCCCTATGAGAGCCACGGCAAGACCGTGCGCGAAGACGTGGTCGAAATCAGCTGGACCGTGCAGAACCCGGCCCAGGCCCTGCCCGACGACTGGTACGACGAGTTCGTGCTGCGCGCCACCCTGCCGGCCCAGGCCGGTGCGCTGTGGTTCCGCGTGCTGCAGACCTGCGCCAGCGGTCAGCTCGACTGGGTTGACGTTCCGGCCCAGGGCACGTCCACGCGCGGCATGAAGACGCCGGCCGCCCTGCTTGAAGTGTTGCCCAGCGGCGGCGCATCGGCCCACGCGCACTGATGTCTTTGCCCTCTCCTATAGTTTTCCCCAAGGAGTTCACCATGACCCGCACATCCCTCGCCTTTTTCCTTGCAGCCTGCCTCATGGGGGCCGCTGCTCACGCCCAGACCGTCGACGTCAAGGACGCCTGGGCTCGCACCACCGTGCCCGGCCAGAAGGCCAGCGGCGCTTTCATGAAGCTCACGGCCAAAGAGGGCACGCGCCTGGTCGGCGCGTCTTCACCCGTGTCCGGTGTGACCGAGGTGCACGAGATGAAGATGGAAGGCGACGTCATGCGCATGCGTGCCATCGCCGGCCTGGACCTGCCCGCAGGCAAGACGGTGGAACTCAAGCCCGGTGGCTACCACGTCATGCTGCTGGACCTCAAGGTCGCCCTGCGCAAGGACAGCAGCATTCCGCTGACGCTGGTCTTCAAGGATGCCAAGGGCGCGGAAAGCAAGCTGGAAGTGTCGGTGCCCGTGCTGAGCATGGCACCGTCGGGCGCGGCCATGGGCCACGGCCACGGCATGAAACATTGAGTCCAGGCCGCAGCGTAGAACTTGCGAAGCAATCGTAGCGAGCGGCCCGAGCGCAAGGCGGACGGAGCGCAGGAACCGGAACGTACTTGGGTACGTGAGGATTCCGACAAGGAAGTTGCGGCGCAGGCTAACTTTCGCTTGCGAAAGTTAAGCGCAGCGGCCGAAGCCAACACCGCCCAACGCGGCGATCGGGTCGCGCAGTAATTGATTCGTAAGTTCAATGTCCCAAGAGGTTGCGCTGCACATGCACCAAGTGTCCGCGCGTGCATTCCAGCGCGCGTTCCAGGTCCCGCTCGCGTAGCGCAGCCACCAGCGCGCGGTGCTCGCGCTGGTAGGCGGCGCGGCGTTCGGGCGTGACGCTGCGGCGCTTGAGCATGCCCCACTCGCCTTGCGTGCGGGCCTGGTTCATGAGCTTGAAGACCTGGGTGATGAAGGTGTTGTGCGCCGCCTCGGCAATCACCTCGTGCAGCATGCCGTCCCAGTGCTCGAAGTCCTCCAGGCTGCCGGCCTGCTCGGCGCGTTCGCAGCACTGCGTCATGCGCGCGAAGTCCGCCGGCGTGGCGTTGCGCACCACCATCTCCACGATGGCAGGTTCCATGGCATGGCGCGCTTCCATCAGCTCGGCCGGGCTCACGCCCGTGGTCGCCGTGGCCGGCTCCAGCGCGGGCAGCAGGCTGGCGATGCGCTCGCTCACGTAAGTGCCGCTGCCCACGGTCTGCGTGATCAGGCCGGCGTCCTTGAGCTGCCCCAGCACACGGCGCACGGCCGAACGGCCCAGGCCGTACTCGGCGCAGAGGGCGCGTTCGGTGGGAATGCGGTGGCCGGCGCGCCAGATGCCGGATTTGAGTTTGTCCAGCAGGGTTTCGCGCAGCAGGGCAGAGGGGTCCATGATGAAAGCCGACAGATAAGGTGTGGACGATCATAGCAAAGCGCTGACCAAGTCAGACCAATAAACGCGCGTGATAGGTGTTTTCCACGGCTTCCCTCGGAAATCTTGGTTCTATAATTTGCACCAAGATAAACCAAATGCAACCATTAGGGGTTGCCGTTCAGGAGTCCGCATGAAGATCGCACGTGTGCAGAAAGACGGCCAGGTCCACCTGGCCCTGGTCGATGAAGCCAAACAGGAAGTTGCCCTGGTGGGCGGCGAGATCGGCAAGCACCCCAACCCCGTGCTGGCCGTGATCGAGCAGGGCGTCACGCCCGCGCAGCTGCAGGCCGCCGTCACCGCGCGCGTGCCCGCGGCATCGGTCAAATTCCTCGCGCCCTTCTCGGCCTTCCTGCGCAACCCCTTCGCCGTGGGCAAGAACTACCACGACCACGCCATGGAGTTCGACAAGAGCGGCTTCAACGCCACCTCGGGCAAGGAGTCGGCCATCCCCGCCTGGCCGCAGATCTTCACCAAGGCCACGCTCACGCTCAACGGCCCCACCGATCCGATCCGCTACAGCCCGGCCCACACCCAGTCCGTGGACTACGAGGGCGAGATCGGCGTGGTGATCGGCAAGACCGCACGCAACGTCAAGAAGGCCGACGCGATGAACCACGTCTGGGGCTTCGTGGCCACCAACGACGTGACCGCGCGCGACCTGCAGAAGAACCACGCCCAGTGGTTCCTGGGCAAGTCGCTCGACGGCTTCTGCCCCATGGGTCCGTGGATCACCACCACGGACGAGGCGCCCACCGACATGACCATGCAGACCTGGGTCAACGGCGAGCAGCGCCAGAACGCCCACATCTCGCAGCTCATCTTCGACATCCCCACGCTGATCGAGCAGATGAGCGCGGCCATGACCCTGCTGCCCGG
>CAMLNH010000051.1 GCA_946481355.1 uncultured Curvibacter sp. | reverse complement strand
CCTTTACAGCGTGCCCATGTACGCGCTGATCCAGCTGCGCAGCCCGGCCACACACCGCGCGCGCATCATCGCGGCCAACAACATCCTCAACGCGCTCTTCATGGTGGTCAGCGCCGTGCTGGCCGGCGCCATGCTGGCCCTGGGCTTCAGCGTGCCCCAGGTCTTCCTGGCCGTGGGCCTGGCCAATGCCGTGGTGGGCATCTACATCTTCCTGATGGTGCCGGAATACCTGCTGCGCTTCATCGCCTGGCTGCTCACGCACTTCATCTACCGCTTCAAGATCAAGGGCGACGAACACATCCCGACGCAGGGCGCGGCCATCCTGGCCTGCAACCACGTGAGCTTCATCGACCCGGTGCTGCTCATGGCCGCAAGCCCGCGTCTTATCCGCTTCATCATGGACCACCGCATCTTCAAGCTGCCGGTGCTGGGCTGGCTCTTCAGGCTCGCCAAGGCCATCCCCATCGCCCCCAAGAGCGAAGACCCGCAGGCCTATGAGGCTGCGCTCAAGGCCGCCGTCGAAGTGCTGAAAGACGGCGAGCTGCTCGCCATCTTCCCCGAAGGCGGCATCACCCGCGACGGCACGCTGCAGGAATTCAAGGGCGGCATCATGAAGATCCTGGAGCAGCAGCCCGTGCCCGTGGCGCCCATGGCGCTGACCAACCTCTGGGGCTCCTACTTCAGCCGCATCGAACTCGTGGGCGGCAAGCCGACGGCGATGAGCCGGCCCTTCCGGCGTGGGTTGTTCAATCGGGTGGGGTTGAATGTGGGGCCGCCGGAGCCTGCAGATCGGGTGCAGTTGGAAGGTCTTAAAGCGCGAGTCAACGATCTGCTGGTGCTCGACTAGATCAGATGGGATCAGCCCCCTGCTTAAGAAGCATGTTTGTGTGCTCGGTTGTAGGCCTTTTGGCATGTCCGGTCATACAATCTACACGCACTTGTCGCGATCTTCTGGCGTAGCTGTGGTTCTGGATTGCGAAGGGTGTGAGGGGGCAAGCAGTGTTCAAAAAAACAGAAAAGCAACAACCCACAGTCGAGCAAGCTCGTGCATATGTTCGCCGTGGAATCTATGGGAAAGGCGGATGGGCTGAAGCAATTGGTGGGCTGATCCACAAGTCAATACCGTCGGTGATTGGGACACTATCCTCAGTCACCTTTGCTAGCGTGTTGGCACTTCTCCTTCGAGTCTGCATCGTCATCTTGACGGCTCTTTTCCCTCTACTGGTCCGTCGAGTTTCTTCGGTTACTTCCGCCACACATCCGAATATGACGGATGGCTCCATTGCCGGAGGCGTGGGTTTTGTTCTTGATGCTGTGGCAGGAGCTACTTCAGTTGACGTAGTGCTCGGCCTGATCGCGTTGCTGGTTGTTGGCTTGCCGAAGCTTCTTGATGCTCTGGGAAAACAAGCCAAGATCGGACATCACTCACCATTTTTTGATCTGACCGCAGCAATTAAGAAGCTGCCGATTCAGAATCCGTTGCAAGCACAGGCAACAGATGACGCAATTCGACTGACGTTGCTAGCGCTTCGTGAGGAAATGGCCTTGCTGATTGGAGATGCCTCTGGGCAGCGAGTGACGGACGTTACTCTGTTGGAGTTCTGTGATGCGCAAGGCAATCAGATGCAGGTGCGCTCTCGTACAGCGAATCACGATGAGGTGCGTAGACCTGTAGACTCAAAAAAATTCGTGGCTTACTACGTCGCACTTGAGGGCAGGAGTTTTGCTGAGCATGATTTCACGAAAAGTGGAAATCCATTTCCTCCTAAACGGATAACTGTTTGGGGCAGTCCCGATGTTGACTACAGAAGTGTGTTGTACATGCCGATTGTTTGCTCGCAAAAGACGGAGCCTCCACATGGGCAGCACGGCGTGTTACAAGTAATCGATAGCTGCGCGGGGGTCATTTGTGTGCACAGTTCAAAGCCGTATCGGTTTTGGCGTTGGGGAGACCATAAAAAGGGCGTAGGTGGATTTGCTGATGTTGCCTTTAGCCGGTCCATGCCCTATATTGCGATCATTGAGCAACTGCTCAGCCGTACAGCCCCCCGGGTTGGATTGGAGGCCAAATGAAGAACGTATATTCCGAAGCTGACCTCGCCGCGTACGATAAAGAACTCCAGCAGATGATTGAACAGATCGGCATCGCTCGATTTGTCGGGCGGATTAACTCTGGGGTCATTCCGAGTGACACCGGATATGCAGCAGTGGAACACTTCGTTTCTCATGCAAAACAACGTCCGTTACTCAGCAGGCTTACGTACTTGATGCTCGGGCGTGCAGATGCATATACGCATCGTTGATGCGTTTCTGCTGCCGTGGGTGATATGGCGCCCCATCACTGAGATAGCAAGAAGTTCCATTTCACTTCTTTGCGACGACCAGCATAAGCCTGTATTTCAGAGATGAATGGATGGCTCGGCGTCTTGGCGTCGTCATCAGATATATCGTGTAGCCTGTGGCATCGCAGCTAAGTGATGACGGGAAGTGGCCATGAAAAAGCTTCCTCTCAACAAAGCCTTCACCCTGCTCGAACCCGGCCCCGTGGTGCTCGTCACCACGCATGACGGCCAGCAGCCCAACATCATGACCATCTCCTGGACGATGGTCGTGGACTTCACGCCGGTGTTCGCCCTCACCACCGGGCCCTGGAACCATTCCTTTGCCGCGCTGCGCAAGACGAAAGAGTGCGTGATCGCCATCCCCACGGTGGACCTGCTGGATCAGGTGGTGGGCATCGGCACCTGCTCGGGCGCCGACACGGACAAGTTCGCCAAGTTCAAGCTCACGCCGCTGCCAGCCGGCCAGGTCCAGGCGCCGCTGATCAAGGAATGCCTGGCGAACATCGAGTGCCAACTGATCGACTACAACAAGAAGCACGGCGTCGTCTTCCTGCAGGGCGTGGCCGCCTGGATCGACGCCACGCGCAAGGAGCGGCGCATGCTGCACGCCGTGGGTGACGGCACTTTCATCGCCGACGGCCGCAAGCTGGACCGGCGCCGGGCCATGCGTTCCAAGCTGCCCGCCGGGGTCTGAACGCCTGCGCCTACTTCCAACAACAACGCCGAGGTCATCACCATGTTGCGCTCAAGCCGTCTGCATTTCCTCCTGCTGGGCGTGATCCCGGCGCTGAACGCGCTTGCCCTTCTGCTCTATGGCCTGCACCTGGCGACCAGCGGTTCGGGTGGGACGGAGCGGGCCGTGCCGGTGCTGCTGGTGCTGGCCGCAGCGGGTGGGCTAGCCCTGTGCGTGGCGGTGATCCGGCGGGGCCGAGACCTGGGGTGGAAGGCCCTGGCCTCGCTCGCGGGGCTCGTGCTCAGTGCCGGCCTGGGGCCCATGGTCCTGCTGTACCTGGGCTACCTTCTGTTCAAGAGCGGTCAGCCTGGCGACAACGCCTGGGGCCCGCCCGCACCCGCCGTCACGCTGGCGGTCTGGCTTTGGTCCCTGGTCGCCCTGGTCTTGCCCTGGTTCGTGGCCGTCATGGCGGCGCGGCTGATGTAGGACGGGTCGGCGGCCCGCCCGGACGAGGGCCCAGAAGATCCGCCCTGCGATCAGGGCGCCAGTTCGTAGTGTGTGCTGCGGCCCCCGGCCTCGGCCTTCACCAGCACGCCGCGCCCCACCAGATCACTGATGTCACGCAAGGCCGTGTCGGCCGAGCATTTGGCGATGGCGGCCCACTTGCTGCTGGTGAGCTTGCCATCGAAGCCGTCGAGCAGGCGGTTCAGCAGCTTGATCTGCCGTTCGTTCATGGGCGTGCCGGCCCAGCGCTGCCAGAAGCGCGCCTTGGCCAGCACGGCGTCCAGCGTGGCTTCGGCGCCTTGCAGGGCGCGCAGCAGGCAGCCCAGGAACCAGCTCAACCAGTCGGTGACGTCGAAGCTGCCTTTCTGTGTGCGCTCCAGCAGTTCGTAGTAGTCCTTGCGTTCGCGCTGGATCTGGGCGGACAGGCTGTAGTAGCGCTGCGTCGCGGGTTCGGCGCGCGCCAGCGCCATGTCACCAATTGCACGGGCGATACGGCCGTTGCCATCTTCAAAGGGGTGGACAGTGACGAACCACAGGTGGGCCAGACCGGCGTGGATCAGCGGGTCATCGGGTTGCACCGTGTTGAACCAGAGCAGGAAATCCGACATCTCGGCGTCCAGCAGCGCGGCGGGAGGGGCTTGGTAGTGCACGGTCTGGCGGTCGAGCCGGCCCGAGACGACCTGCATGGGGCCGTGGGCGTCGTCGCGCCAGGCTCCCACGCGCAGTTTTGCCAGTCCGCTGCGGCCGGTGGGGAACAGGGCGGCATGCCAGGCAAACAGCCGTTCGGCACTCAGCGAGGCCTGCGCGTTCTGCGTGGCGTCGAGCACCATGTCCACCACGCCATCTACGTGGCGGTCCGCTGGCGCCAGGGCGCCGATGTCCACGCCGAGGCGGCGCGCCACGGAGGAGCGCACCGTGTCAGGGTTGAGCAGCTCGCCCTCTATTTCGCTGGTCTTGAGCACGTCCTCGGTCAGCGCGCCCAGCGCCGCCTGCTCCCGCAGGCCCAAGCCCAGGTCATGCATGCGCCCGAGCAGCCGGCCCTGCGCCTGATGGGCTTGCGCCAGCAAAGGCGCCAGGCGCGGCAGGTCGTAGCGCCAGTGGGGCCAGTCGGTTTGCTGCCAGATATAGAGTTTTTCACCGCTATTCATGCGGAGATTGTAGGGGTCGATCTCCGCATGGGCAAGTATTCGCCGCACAATTTGCGGATATTTGGCTCTTCAATCCCCGCAAAGAAGAAAAAGTATCACTTTGGGCTACCTGGAAGCTAAGAGCAGGTCACTCGTATCGAAATCAGCCGACATTTCGCGGTGCTCCTCGCACACTCCGCCGCATGTTCAACAAGCCCAAGGGGTCTGATATGCAAGTGCTCATCCACCGTGATTCCAAAGCCTGGTCCCTGCAGGTCTGGCTGTCTTTCCTGATCGCCGTCTTCCTTTGCGGCGTGGGCCTGGCCTGGTTGCCGGGCAAGGACCTGGACCGGGCGTTCATGGTCATGGGTTATTTCTTCTGTCTCTCGGCGGCCTTCGTGCTGGCCAAGTTCGTGCGCGACAACGAGAAGGCGCAGGCCGAGGGCAAGGCCGCCGATTCGCCGATGTTCAAGTTCGTGGTCTGGATCGGCTTCTTCCTGGCCATGGCGCTCACGGGCTGGGGCCTGCTACGCATGGAGATCAGCGAGACCTACAAGGCCTTCCTGGGCGTGAGCTGGCTCTACCTGATCACCACCACCTTCACGCTGGCCAAGACCCTGCGTGATGCCCACGAAGCCGATCTGGCCGAAGCTCGCCTCGAAGCCCGCCGTGCTGCGGCGCGTGGCGAATGAATGACTCAACACACACAGGAGTCATCATGAAACAAGGAATAGCTTCTCTTGTGCTGGCCGTGTCCCTGGGCCTGGGCGGCCTGCCCGCCCGGGCCCATACCGAGGCCTCGGCACTCAGCACACTCTCGGCCCTGCCGATGGCCTCGGTGGTCGTCGCAGGCAGCGCGGTGGCGGCCACCGTGGTCGTGATCCCCGTGGCGCTGTCCACCGCCGGCGCGGTGCTGGTGGTCAAGACCGTGGAGGTCTCGGCGCGCGGCACGGTCTATGTGCTGGAGCGGGCGTCCGACGGCGCCACGGCCAGCATCGAACTCTCGGGCCGCGGTCTGGGGGCCTCGGCGGTGGGCGTGGGCACGGTGCTCACGGTCAGCGTGATCGGCGCCGGTGTGGTGCTCTCGGCGGCGGGCGAGGCCATCGCCTTCATCCCCAACGCCCTGGGCCGCGCCCTGCTGCACAACGAAAGGGTCACGCCATGAACTTCATCCGCAAGGTCTGGCGCGCCCTGTGCGGCGTGGCGCTCTCCGCGTTGCTGCTGGCGGGCCCGGCCCACGCGGGCCGCAGCTGCGAACACCGGCCGCTGCAGGTCTGGACACTGGAGCGTAGCCTGGTGCTGGCCGAGCGCACGATGAACGCATTGGACGCCAGCGGCGCGCAGGTGGTGCTGCTGGCGCGCGCCGGGCAGGACCTCACGAAGTACGGCCTGCGCTGGTCGCACCTGGGCCTGGCCTACAAGGCCCCGGCCGTGGGCGCCGAGGCCAACGAGCGTGGCTACGTCTGGCGTGTGCTGCACAAGCTCAACCACTGCGGCACGCAGGAGGCCGCGCTCTACCGTCAGGGTCTGGGCGACTTTTTCCTGGACGATCTTTGGCGCCTGGAGGCCGCGTGGGTGGTGCCCACGCGCGAGGTGCAGCTCAAGCTGCATGCGCTGCTGCTCGACGGGCGCAAGGCCCAGGCGCTGCACCACGCGCCCTACAACCTGGTGAGCTACCCCTGGAGCCGCAAGTACCAGCAGAGCAACCAGTGGGCCATCGAGACCCTGGCCGCGGCGATGGAGCCCAGCGTGTACTCGCGCGAGCGCGCGCAGGAATGGCTGCGTTTCCAGGGCTACGAGCCCACGGTGCTGCGCCTGGGGGCCTTCACGCGCCTGGGCGCGCGCGTGAGCGCGGCCAACGTGGCTTTTGACGACCACCCGGGCGAGAAGCGCTACAGCGACCGCATCGAGACCGTGACGGTGGACTCGGTCTTCGCCTGGCTGCAACGCGCGGGACTGGCGGGGGCGCCTGTCACCTTGCGTTACTGACCGCGCCGAGATGCTCATGCAGAATGCCCAGCACTTGAATCACGCAGGGAGACCATGATGCCGTTCACCTGGATGTTTGCCCTTACGGGCGCGCTGCAGGGCTGGGCCCTCTGGGGTTTGTGGAAGCTGCACCTCAGCAAGACCTGGCCCGCCACCGAGCCCGTGCTCTACACCGGTCTGCTCTATGTGGCGCTGGGGTTGCCGCTGCTGATCTACTGCACGCAGCAGGTGGAAGACCTGTCGCCCAAGGTGCGGCGTGTGGCGCTGCTGTGCTTCGGCCTGCTGTTTGCGGCACTCGGTGCGGCCACGGCCTGGTCGGCCGGGGTGGACGCGCGTGCCCTGGGCGTGCGTTTCCAGGACACGCTGGTGGCCGGGGTGCTGGGCTTTGTGCTGCTGGGCCTGTTCTGCGGCTTCGACGTCGAGGCGCGGCGCTGGCGTTACGAGCGGCTCTTTTACTACGCCTGGCGCAACGGCATCCTGCTGGTGACCGCGGCGGTGATGACGGGCATCTTCTGGGGCGTGCTCTGGGCCGGCGCGGCGCTGATGTCGCTGATCGGCGTGACGTTCGTGCGCGAGCTCATTACCCAGTCCATCTTCGTTTTCACGGTCACGGGCCTGGTGGTGGCGGCTTCGGTGGGCCTGGGTCTGGTGCGCGCTGGCATGACGGAGACCATCCGCCGCTACGCGCTGTCCATCGCGGCCTGGCTGTTGCCCCTGGTGCTGTTCTTTGCCGTGCTCTGGGCCGTGGCCCTGCCGTTCACGGGCCTGGACCCGCTGTTCAAGACGCGTTACGCGGCCAAGCTGATGTTGGCTTTCACGGCGCTGGCCGTGCTGTTTGCCAACTGCGCTTACCAGGATGGTGAACACGAGGCTTACCCGGACTGGCTGGCACGTGCGCTGCAAGGTGCCTGGCTGGCTCTGCTCGTGGTGGTGGGGGTGGCCTGGTGGGCGCTGGGCCTGCGCGTGGCGCAGCACGGCTGGTCCGAGGACCGGCTCTGGGCGGCGCTGGTCGCCACACTGGCGGTGGTCTATGCCGTGGGGTATGCGCTCTCCTGGCTCAGGCGCGAGCGCTGGATGCAGACCATGGGCATGACCAATATCGCTGCGGCCTGGCTGCTGTGCATCGGCCTGCTGATCTACGTGGCACCGCCCACCCATGTGCGCAAGCTGGCCGTGGCCGCGCACCTGGCGCATGTGCAGCAGCAGAAAGCCGGCGCGGACGGCAAGGCGATCGAGCCGGACTGGAACTATCTGCGCTGGCAGTCCGGCCGCTATGGCCGCGAAGCCCTGCAGGCCATGGCCGCGGGGCAGGGTGTGCCCGCAGGCCAGGGCTGGGAGCGCACGGCCGAGCGCCTGCTGGCCGAGAACAACCGCTACAACCCGCAGCCCCAGCAGCAGATGAACGCCGAGGAACTGGCCCAGAAATTCCGTGTGCACCCGCAGGGGCGCAGCCTGCCCGAGGGTTTCGTACCCTTCCTCCAGCAGGACAAGAGCTGGGAGCTGCGCCATTGCCTGCAGATGCCGGCAGGCTGTGCTGTGTGGCTGGGCGATCTGGACGGCGATGCACGCGACGAGTTGCTGGTCTTTGCCAACGGCTGGAACGGCGCGGTCTTTGTGCAGACCGGGCAGACCAGCGAGGGCTGGCGCCGTGCCGGCAACTTCACCGTGCCGGGCGCCAAGGGCCGCTTCGATGCCGCCGAGCTGGACCGCGCGCAGGTGGTGATGCCGAAGTGGAAAGATCTGGAGATCCAGGGGCAGCGGCTGCGGGTGCAGGCCCAGCCCTGAAGCGCCGCGCCGATACCCTCGTTCGGCCGCAAGCACCATCAGATTCTAATTAGAAATCGTTCTCATTTAGAGTATGATCCCTTCCTTTCGTTTGAAGGGGATCACGATGTTGGGTCGACAAAAGGGCGTTCAGGGTTTCAGGAAACACCAGGTGGCCGTGGCCGCGCTGGCCGTGCTGTGTGTCGGTGGAGCGCAGGCCCAGCAGCAGGAAGCCACACTGGGCAGCGTGGAGGTGGTGGCGCCGGCCGTGTTCGGCGTGACGCAGAACCTGGGCGCGAAAGTGGGCGCGGGTGCGCTGGGCAACGTGGCCCAGAAAGACACGCCGTTCTCCAGCGCCGTGGTGACCAGCGAGCAGATCCAGGAGCAGGGTTCGCAGAAGCTCGGTGACCTCTTCATCCAGGACGCTTCCGTCTCCGACAACACGGGCGCCAACACCGCGTGGAGCACCTATCTGTCGGTGCGCGGCATGGACCTGGACTGGCAGACCTCCTGGCGCATGGACGGCAAGCCCTTCCTCGCCTATTCCACGACCCTGCCCTACGAGCATTTCGAGCAGATCGAACTCTTCAAGGGGGCTTCGGGCTTCATGCATGGCTTCGGCGCGCCGGGCGCGATCGTGAACTACGTGACCAAGAAGCCCACGGACACGCCGACACGCAGCGTCAGCCTGGGTTATGCCAGCAGCAGCCTGATGCGGGCCAATGTGGATCTGGGGGGCCGTGCGGGTGAGGGTGCCCTGGGCTACCGCCTGAACGTGACGCGCGAGGACGGCAAGCCGGCCAACGGCGGCAAGCTGGAACGCAATTCCATGCTGCTGGCCCTGGACGCCAGGCTCAGTGACCGCCTGACCTGGGATCTGCAGACCCTGTACCAGGACCGTCTGGCCAAGGACACGGAGCCCTCGATCCGCACCGCCGGCTGGTGGAACGGCGCGGCCTACCAGTCGGTCTTCCCGGACGGCAGCGCCCTGCCCACGCCGATCAAGAACGACCAGACCCTGGTGGGCCCGGGAACCTACACCGACAACAAGTTCGCCCATGTCACCACCGGTCTCAAGTACGAGCTCAGCCCGGACTGGCAGGCCCAGACCAACCTCAGCCGCAGCTACAGCAAGACGCGCCGCAACGAGCAGGTGCTGCACCTGGAAAACTCGGCCGGTGACTACAACGTGGCCCGCGCCGATTCGGGTGAGCGCTACCAGTTCCAGTACGCGGACGCCATGGTCACCGGCAAGGTGCAGACCGGCGCGCTGCGCCACAACATCGTGGCAGGCGTGTCCTGGCAGAAGCAGATGAACGACTGGAGCGACGCCAGCGTCTACACCACCAACTTCGGCTCGGGCAACATCTATGAGCAGAACACCGTGGCCTACAGCAGCGTGGGGTCCTTCGGCGACCTCAAGGTGCGTCGCGCCTCGGAGATCCTGCAGCGCAGCGCCTTCGTGAGCGACCGCCTCGAACTCAACCCGACCTGGTCCGTGCTGGGCGGTCTGCGCTGGACCAACTACGAGCAGAACAGTCTGGCCGCCTCGGGTGGCGTGACTGCGAGCTACGAGAAGAAGGGCGTGATGACCCCGACCGTGGCCGTGATGAACAAGCTCACGCCTGACACCATGGCCTATGCCAGCTATGTCGAATCGCTGCAGCAGGGCGCGATCGTCGGCACCAGCTACGTCAACGCGCGTGAGGTCCTCGATCCGCTGGTCAGCAAGCAGTGGGAGCTGGGCCTGAAGAAGGACACCGCGATGTGGTCGGGTACGGCCGCCCTGTTCAAGGTGGAAAAGGCGTCCGAGTACGCGAACGCAGCGAACGTGTACGTGCAGGACGGCAAGTCCATCTACCAGGGCGTGGAGCTGGGCGGCACCGCGCGCCTGAACAAGCAGTGGAGCGTGGGCAGCAGCCTGATGCTGCTGGATAGCGAGTACGCGGAGGGCAGTGGCGCCAACAATGGCAACCGTGTAGCCGGTTCGCCCGACAAGGTCGTGACGGCCCAGGTGGCCTACCGCGTGCCCCAGGTGCAGGGCCTGCAGGTGCGCCTGGGTGCCAAGCACACAGGCGAGACGCCGCTGCGCGCCTCGAACAAGGTCACGGTCGACAGCTACACGCTGTTCAGCCTGGGTGCCACGTACGACACGACGGTGCAGGGCTATGCCACCACCTTCCGTGCCAACGTCAACAACCTGACCGACCGCAAGTACTGGATGTACCAGTACGCGGACTACATCAAGGCGGGTGACCCGCGCACGCTCAGCGTGAGCGCCACGCTGCACTTCTGATCTCGTCAGGAGTACAAGGCGCGGCGTGCCTGATCCCTGGGGGCTGAAACACCAGCCCCTGGGCACCCGACGCCAATCCGTTCAGCGCCTTGAGGGTAAGGGGCGGCGCGTGCCGCCCCGCTAGACTCAGGGCATGTCCCTGTTGTTGCTTTTGCTTCTGCCTTTTGTCGGCAGCGCGGTGGCCGCGCTCTTGCCGACCAATGCGCGCAACCTCGAATCGCTCTGGGCGGCGCTGGTCGCCCTGGCGGTGGCCGTGCCGCTGGCCCTGCTCTACCCGCAGGTGTCCGATGGCGCCGTGCTGACCGAGCGCCTGGCCTGGCTGCCGGGTCTGGGCGTGGACCTCGTGGTGCGGCTCGACGGCTTTGCCTGGATGTTCGCCATGCTGGTCAGCGCCATGGGCCTGCTGGTCATCGTCTACGCGCGCTACTACCTCTCGCCCGAGGACCCGGCCGCGCGCTTCTATTCCCTGCTGCTGGGTTTCATGGGCGCCATGCTGGGCGTGGTGGTCTCGGGCAACCTGGTCCAGCTCGTCATCTTCTGGGAGCTGACCAGCGTCTTTTCCTTCCTGCTGATCGGCTACTGGTACCACCGCAAGGACGCGCGCCGCGGTGCGCGCATGGCCTTCA
>CAMLNH010000050.1 GCA_946481355.1 uncultured Curvibacter sp. | reverse complement strand
GCACCGCCATCTGGCCGACAATCGCGGCTCTGTTTTCCGTACAAGAAGGAAGCCCCATGAAATCACGCGCCGCCGTCGCCTTTGCCGCAGGCCAGCCCCTGCAGATCGTCGAGATCGACGTCGCGCCGCCGAAAAAGGGCGAGGTGCTGGTGAAGATCACGCACACCGGCGTCTGCCACACGGATGCCTTCACGCTCAGCGGTGACGACCCCGAAGGCCTGTTCCCCGCCGTGCTGGGCCACGAGGGCGCGGGCGTGGTGGTGCAAGTGGGCGAGGGCGTCACCAGCGTGAAGCCCGGCGACCATGTGATTCCGCTCTACACCGCCGAATGCGGCGAGTGCCTGTTCTGCAAGAGTGGCAAGACCAACCTCTGCGTGGCCGTGCGCGCCACCCAGGGCAAGGGCGTCATGCCCGACGGCACCACACGCTTCAGCTACAACGGTCAGCCGGTCTACCACTACATGGGCTGCTCCACCTTCAGCGAATACACCGTGGTGGCTGAAGTTTCTCTCGCGAAGATCAATCCGGCAGCGAATCACGAACAGGTCTGCCTGCTGGGCTGCGGCGTCACCACCGGCCTGGGCGCGGTGAAGAACACCGCCAAGGTGCAGCCGGGTGACACCGTGGCCGTGTTCGGCCTGGGCGGCATCGGTCTGGCCGTGATCCAGGGCGCCAAGCAGGCGAAAGCCGGCCGCATCATCGCCATCGACACCAACCCCGGCAAGTTCGAGCTGGCCCGCACCTTCGGTGCCACCGATTGCATCAACCCCAAGGACTACGATAAGCCCATCCAGCAGGTCATCGTGGAGATGACGACCTGGGGTGTGGACCATTCATTCGAATGCATCGGCAACGTCAACGTCATGCGTGCCGCGCTCGAATGCGCGCACCGCGGCTGGGGCCAGAGTGTCATCATCGGCGTGGCGGGTGCTGGGCAGGAGATCAGCACGCGCCCCTTCCAGCTCGTGACCGGCCGGCGCTGGCTGGGCACGGCCTTCGGCGGCGTCAAGGGGCGCAGCCAGCTGCCGGGCATGGTGGAAGACGCCATGAAGGGTGACATTCAGCTTGCGCCCTTTGTCACGCACACGCGTGAATTGAAAGACATCAACGAGGCCTTCGACTTGATGCACGAAGGCAAGTCCATCCGCACCGTCATCCATTACTGAACCACGAGGAGAAGAAAAGAATGAACCGCGTCGAGCGCCACGCCAGCTTTGGCGGCCGTCAGGAAGTCTGGAAACACATGTCCACCACCCTGGGCTGCGAGATGAAATTCGGCGTCTACCTGCCGCCGGCCGCCGTGGACGGGCAGAAGTGCCCCGTGCTCTATTACCTGGCCGGCCTGACCTGCAACGAGCAGACCTTCATCACCAAGGCCGGCGCGCAGGAACACGCGGCACGGCACGGCTTCATCCTCGTCGCCCCCGACACCAGCCCGCGCGGCCCCGGTGTGCCCAATGAAGACACGTACGACCTGGGCGAAGGCGCGGGCTTTTACCTCAACGCCACGCAGGCGCCCTGGTCCCAGCACTACCGCATGGCGGACTACGTGGTCCAGGAGCTGCCCGCGCTGATCGAGCAGAACTTCCCCGCGACGGATGCGCGCGGCATCTTCGGTCACAGCATGGGCGGCCACGGTGCCCTTGTTACCGCCCTGCGCAACCCGGGTCGCTACCGCAGTGTCTCGGCCTTCGCGCCCGTGGTCGCGCCCACGCAAGTGCCCTGGGGTCAGAAGGCCTTCACGGCCTATCTGGGTGCGGACACCTCGGCGTGGAAGGAATGGGATGCGGTGGAGCTGGTGGCCACGGCGACGGAGCGCCTGCCCATCCTGGTGGACCAGGGCGAGACCGATGAGTTTTTGCGCAAGCAGCTGCGGCCTGAACTGCTGGAAGCTGCCTGTGCCGCCGCCGGCCATCCGCTCACGCTGCGCCGGCATGCGGGCTACGACCACAGCTATTACTTCATCGCGAGTGTGATGGCGGACCATTTTGCGCATCATGCGCGGTCAGTCTCTTGACTGAGAGAGCGCAATATTTGATCGCGACGTTCTGAATGATGAAGGCAGCGTCCTTAGGCCGGCAACGCATACCTCATGTTGTAGGGGCTGCTTCAGCTTCCATCCATTGGTCAAAAGTTTGAATCTGATGAGGTTCAATAAACGGATTCTGAATATGAAAGCAGTAGTCCTCAGCCCGACTGGCGTTACCTTGAGCCGATAGAAAGTCGACATCGTATTTTTTCAGTATTTCAAAGGTCGGCTCATCGTCATAGGGAGTGTTTATCTTGCCTGTCCGATAGAGTTGATACAGGAAAAGCCAGTTCTTATCTCTCTCGTAGGGATGCTCCTCGGCCAAAGTGTTTGCGTACTGAATTAGCTGATCTTCAGCCTCTCCAAACTTCGAAAGTAAGGTGATAGGTACGCAGTCTCTAGATTCGATAATCTTCGCAATCAGTTGATTTTCTGGGCTTGCGCCAAGTCGCTCAAGATAATAAAGAGCCCAGCTAACCCCGTCTGATCTGCGATGTAGTGTATTGGTCGATATTATCCCGTTCAGCTTTTCTATGAGCTGATCTTTGTCATAGTACTCCGAGCGAGCGTCAATTTGTTCGAGATAAGGGAGGAGAATCGGATAATGCCAGGCAAGGTTCAAAACATACTGAAATACGTCTGCTGCGCTCTTTCCCTCCAGGCGATACGAAATCGAAGCGACGGCAAATTTGAGGATGCTGCCATCAGGTGTTTCGTTGTTTAGTCGAACCGCATGATCTAGGAACTGGATCGCATCGCTGGTCTTTAGTGGAAGCGGCCGCCCATTCTCGCGAAGTAGGGATGGAGCCATATTCGTAAGCTCCGTCACCCATTTGTCTTGAGTGGGTTCGGGTAGCTTAACTATCGACGTCTTCGCAATATTTAACGCAAGACGATAACGAGCCAGCTCGTTCCCCAGTATTCGGATGAAATCTTGCGCTTCATCATATGACGTACATAACGCTGTGTAGTCGTCGACATATCGAATAAATGAGAAGCGCCCCCTGAGTTCTTTGTCGACTGCGGCCAAGATGGCCTCTACAGCTATGCTTGATGATGCCGGACCAACAGGCAAGCCGGATGTTTCGTTGCGCTTAGATGCTCTAAGAACTTTATCTATTTCACTGCTCCAGTGGTTAACCCGCTCTTTTCTCACCAAATTAGCTTTCGCCTGATTAAATCCCTGGATTGCCCATTCCAGAGAGTGCGTGTAAACAGATGAAAAGCAGTTTGATATATCGGCATGCGCACGATACTTTTTCCCAAAGCTTTGCTCAATAGCCTTTAGAGTTCTTGACTCTTGATCTTCATAATTCATGATCAGCACTCGCCCGTCTGTATGCGTGTTGACGCACACGGCGCTGTTTTCATCAGTCATCGCTTCGATTAACTGGGCGCGATGCTGTTGGAGTGTGTTGTAGACGTGAGCGTATGCAAGGGGATGAATTAGCCCGAGAACACGAGAAACATTGTTGTATCGAGTGGCGCGATAATCAACAAGGTCGAAGCCAAGTTTTTTGCGACTTTCACTGAGCTTGATAGTCGCGACTAGCTTCTCTGCGATTTCTGGGGTGAATCGTCTAGTGCTGATGCAGGGCGGCAGCTCTGATACGGCCGCCTTTTGGTTGGGAAAATAATTCCATCGTGTAAGTGCCTCCTGAAAATGGCGCTCATCCGAAGAAAATATTACGTTGCTATATAGAGCGGTGACAGCAAGTTCTTTCATTGATCTCTTTCCCTTATGTTCACGAAGCGGCAACTGAAGCAGAGCCGTCTCTCCCACAGTGGGTGCCCTGGGAAAGTCTAAGCGAGGTCTTGTAGTGTGGCTATATCAATAGCCTATGACACTGCGTCGGATTCACAAACATTTTTCTGCGGTGGAGCCAAGAAGTTTGCAAAGCTACTTGGCCAGTTGCAACACCATCGCATCCTCATAACTGAAAAACCGGTAGCGCTGTTCAATCGCATGCCGGTACAACCCCATGATGTGTTCGTAGCCCGCAAAGGCGCTCACCAGCATCATGAGCGCCGCTGGTCTGCCCCGTCTCGGCTCAGGATTCGAGCGTGCGGATGGTCGTGCCCACGGCCACGATACGGTTGTCCCCTGGCTTTTGTATCTGCAATCGCCCCACGGTGCTGCCGGCCTCAATAGATCCGGCCCCCGACCGGGACCGGGCGAGACCGTTGACTTCAGGCCGCGCGTAACCAGCCCTCTTCCAGCCAGGTCTGCAGCCAGGCTGCCAGGCGTTGCGGCTCGGGCAGGACGTCGGTGCCGGCCAGCTCAGTGCAGGTTGCCTCGATGGAGCGGCCCTGGGACAGCGATCGGATGAAGGCGGCCTGGTCGGGCTCCAGGGTCTGGAAGTGCGGCAGCAGGGCTTTGCGCCAGACCAGCAGGGTGCCGGGCTCGTCGCGCTGGACCGCGGCCGGGACGTCCTGGTCCTGGTGAATCGCCTGCCAGATCTGGACCACATTGCTGCGGATGCTGCGCAGCTTCAGGCTGGGGTGCAGCGGCTGGGTGCGGTTCAGCCAGAGCGCCGCCTCCTGGGCGCCGGCGGCCTGCGCGTCCAGCGCCGGGGCGTCGGCCTCGTCGAAGGTGGTGCGCAGGTCCCAGTCGAGCTGGGCCAGTTCCCGCAGCTCGGGGTTGCCCGGGTAGAGCGCGGCCAGATAGGCCACAAAGTCTGCGCCGTAATGCGCCAGATTGCGCACCGCCGGCGGATGGCTGACCGCAAAGGCCCGGGCGTCCTGCTCGAACGCGTCCGAGCCCATGTAGAGACAGGTCTTTTCGAAGCTCTCTGCCAGCACCTCGGCCAGACGGGCGCGGTAGGCGTTGTGGTAGATGCCCAGGCGCTGGGCGGTATCAACACCCGGCGGCGTGCGGATCCAGGCGGACACCGGGGGTGCCTCTGTTGCGGGTCGGTCCAGGATGTAGCTCGCCAGGCTGCGCTGCAGTTGCAGCAGCGGCGGCGCTTGCGGTGTGTCGGCAGGTGCATCTGCATCCGCAAGGGGGCTGGCGGAGGTGGCGGGCCCGCCCGGCAGCGACTCCAACGCCACCTCGTCGGCCATGCGCCGCGCGATGGCGAGTTCGTCCAGCAGCACGCCCAGCGCCGGAATGTCGTCATCGCGCTCGATCATGGTGGGCACCGGGCCGTACAGGCGGCAGGCTTGTGCGTACAGCTCCCAGACCGGCTGCGCCACCGGGTGGTCGTGGGTGTCGATGATGTAGCCGCCGTTGTCGGAATGCCCTGCCAGGTGCATCTGCTGCACGCGCCGGGCCGGCAGGGCGTGCAGATACGTCATGGGGTCAAAGCCGTGGTTGACGCTGCTCACGTAGATGTTGTTGACGTCGACCAGCAGCAGGCAATCGGCCGCCTCGGCGATGTGGGCCAGAAACTGCCACTCGCTCGCGGCGTTGTGTTTGAAGTCGATGTAGCTGGACACGTTTTCCAGCACCAGCCGGCGCTGCAGGATGTCCTGCGCCCGCCGGATCTGTTCGATCACATGGCGCGCCGCCTCGTCGGTGTAGGGTAGGGGGTAGAGGTCATGCAGGTGCTGCGGCGGTGTGCCCGTCCAGCACAGGTGGTCCGACACCCACAGGGGCTCGATGCGGTCGGCCAGGGCCTTCACGCGGCGCAGATAGGCCACATCCACACCCTCGGCTGCGCCGATGGACATGGCCACGCCATGCATGGCCATGGGGTAGTCGCGCCGGATGCGTTCCAGCATCACCAGGGGCTTGCCGCCGTCCACCAGAAAGTTGTCGCTGATGATCTCCAGCCAGTCCAGGGGCTGTGGGGCGCTCAGGAAATCGTTGTAGTGCGGCGTGCGCAGGCCCAGACCAAACCCCAGACCGGTACGGGCCAGGGAGGGGGCGGAGGCGGGTTTGAGTTCTGGCATGCGAGGCAGCATTGAAAAGCAGAGCGGCCTGGCGGTGACGCCAAAACGCTCTGCTTTTCAGGACGCCCTTGGGGCGTCCTGATGCGGCTGGCTTAGCCCTTGAGGTCGCCGATCACGCCATTGCCCTTCAGGCAGGCGGCAGCGGCCATGGACTTGAAGCCCTGGCCCTTGCAGGCGCCCTGGCCCTTGCAGGCATTGGCGCTGGTCTTGCAGTCGTTCTGGCCCTTGCACTCGGTCACGTTGTAGCAATGCACCTTGTCGTTGGCGCTGATGGCCTTGCCCGTGGAACCGGCCGGGGGCGTGGCGGCGATGGCCGATGCCGACAGGGCCAGCAGGGCCGCCGTCAGGGCAAAAGAAGAGCTCGTCTTGAGTTGCGTGGAAACCATGGGTGTTGCTCCGATAGAAGTGGATGGATGAGACATGCCGGAAAGCAGGTCGGTGCGCCTGGGTGTTGATCCCGTGCTTGCGACCTGTTGCTTAGTTCGTCGTGGGGGCCCGATCGGTTACAGCGGGGCGGAAAAAAACTCAGCGAGGCTGCAACAGGCGCGGCAGCCAGGCGTCCAGCGACAGACGTCCCGGGCCGTAGATGGCGATGCCCGCCAGCAGCGAACCCCAGAAGACATGCTGCTGCAGGGCGGCCGGTGCTATCTCCGGCAGGGAGATCACCGCCACCGCGTTGACGACCGTCAGGCCCAGCGCGGCGAAGCGCCCGCCCAGGCCCAGAACCAGCAGCACCGGCAGCAGCAGTTCGCCCCCGGTGCCCATACAGGCCGCCAGCTCGGGCGGCAGCAGGGGGACCTGATACTCTTCCGTGAACAGCAGGACCGTGGTTTCCCAGTCGCGGATCTTGGTCAGACCGGAAGAGAAGAAGACCTGGGCGATGTAGAGCCGCGCCAGCAGCGCCGCCACCGGTTGCAAGGCATTGAGCGCGGCGACGGGCCCGGCAAACCAGGCCTGGCATCGGTTGATGAGTTGTGTGATCTGCACGGGTCCCCCGTTCTGGTCCTGGGTGGTCGGGGCGGCGTCGGTTCAGGCAGGCACCTGGACGAACCCCTCATGCTGCTAGTTCGCAAGGAACGGCCCGCAAGTTACAGGCTTGGGCACAATCCGGGAAATTGTTTGTGGTGGTGTAACCGATCGGCTCCATGCAACGAATAGAAACAGACATGTCAGTTGCGACGCGCCTGAAGGCAAGCGAGGAGCGCTTGCGCACCCTCTTCCTTTCGGGCCTGGACGGCGACGCAAAGGCTTACCAGGTCTTCCTGCAAGACCTGAGTTCGCATCTGCGCGCCTATTTCCGGCGTCGCCTGGCATCCCTGCCTGATGAAGTCGAGGACCTTGTGCAAGAAACGCTGATCGCAGTCCATGGCCAGCGCCACACCTACCACCGCACGCTGCCGCTGACGGCCTGGGTGCACGCCATGGCGCGCTACAAGATGATCGACCTGCTGCGCTCGCGCGCCACGCGTGAAGTCCTCAACGACCCCCTGGACGACGAGCTCGCTGTGTTTGCCGCCAGCGACACCGATGCCGCCGATGCCCGGCGCGACCTGGACCGGCTGCTGGCCCAGCTGCCCGACGGGCAGCGCCTGCCGATCGTGCACATGAAGCTGCAGGGACTGTCCGTCATCGAAACGGCTCAGGTGACCGGCATGTCCGAGTCGGCCGTCAAGGTGGGTGTGCACCGCGGTCTGAAAGCCCTGACGGCACTCCTGAGGAGCCCCTTGTGAAAACTGACGATCTGATCACCATGCTGGCCACAGGTGTCGAGCCCGTGCCCGGCAATGTGGCCGCCCGGCGCATGCGCGCCGCTTTGTTGTGGGGCGTCGTTGGAGCCCTGCTGCTGCTGGCCCTGGGCTACGGGGTGCGCGCGGATCTGCGCCAGGCTGCCGCGCTGCCCATGTTCTGGGTCAAGCTGGTTTTCCCCGGCCTGGTCGCCGCGGCCGCCCTGCTGCTGCTGCTGCGCCTGTCCCACCCCGGCATGCGCCCCGGTGCCGCCTGGCTGGGGCTGGTCCTGCCCTGGCTGGCCGTGCTGCTGATGGCGGCCTGGGCCCTGGTGCAGGCGCAGCCGGATCAGCGCTCCGAGCTCGTTCTGGGCGCCACCTGGAAAGTCTGCGCCTTCAACATCGCCCTGGTGTCTAGCCCGGTGTTTGCCGCGGTGCTGTGGGCCGTCCAGGGCCTGGCGCCCACGCGGCTCGGCCTGGCCGGTGCCTGCGCAGGCCTGCTCGCCGGCGCCGTGGGGGCCGTGGTCTATGCCTTGCATTGCCCGGAACTGGAAGCGCCGTTTCTGGCTGTCTGGTACGTGGCCGGCATGCTGATCCCCGCCGCCCTGGGAGCCTGGCTGGGGCCGCGCGTGTTGCGCTGGTGAGGGCTTGGGCTTAGCGGCTCTCGATGCCCACAAAACCCGCATCGGGATAACGCGCCCCGGCCACGCGCTCGGGGTCGAAGAGCTGGTCCAGTGCGGACATCTCTTCGGTGCTGAGCTGGACGCTGACCGCGCCCACATTGCTCTCCAGATAGCTGATGCGGCGTGTGCCCGGGATGGGCAGAACATGCGGGTGCTTGTTGAGCAGCCAGGCCAGCGCCAGCTGCGCGCTGCTCAGGCCCCGCGCTTCCGCCCGTGCCTGCAGTGCCGCCACGAGCTGCTGGTTCTGCGCCTGCGCCTCGCCCACAAAACGCGGGTTGCGTTTGCGGAAGTCGTTGTCGGCCAGTTCGTCCACCTTGAGCGCCCCGGTCAGGAAGGCCCGGCCCAGCGGACTGTAGGCCACAAAACTCGTGCCCAGTGCTGCACAGGCCGTCAGCATGCCGGTCTCCGGCTCACGGCTCCACAGCGAATACTCGCTCTGCACCGCGGCAACCGGGAAGACGGCATGGGCGCGCTGCAGTGTCTCGACCGACACCTCGGACAGGCCGATGGCCCGCACCTTGCCGGCCTGCACCAGCTCGCCCATGGCGCCCACCACATCCTCGATGGGCAGGGCCGGATCACGCCGGTGGCAGTAGTAAAGGTCGATGTGGTCCGTGCCCAGACGGCGCAGCGAGGCCTCACAGGCCGAGCGGATGTAGGCCGGTGAGTTGTCGATGCGACGTTCGTACTGGCCGGCCGCACGCACGATGCCGAACTTGGTGGCGATGACGATCTGCTGGCGGCGTGCTGCGCCACCCTGCGCGATAAAGCGGCCCAGCAGCTCCTCGTTGTGGCCCAGGCCATAGGTGTCGGCCGAGTCGAAGTGCGTGACGCCCAGTTCCAGCGCCCGTTCGAGCGTGCGCAGCGAATCGGCGTCGTTGGTCTGCCCATAGAACTCGCTCATGCCCATGCAGCCCAGGCCGATGGCGGATGTGGAAAGGCCGGAGTTGCCGAGTTTGCGGTGGTTCATGGATGCCCTGTCTGAAAGCTCCGTGTGATTCTAGAAAGATCGTGGCCCTGCCGTTAAGGGCAGTTTTCGACCCATTGCCGACCTTGCCTCTGCCCGGAAGCTGATCTTGGAAATCACACCTGCAAGACGCGGTGCTGCATCCTCATTGCAGGCCAGCAGGATGTTCCTTGAAAATAGCGGCGGTACAGCGATACTTTCCGCCTCAATATTTGGAGTTCATATGCTTCCCGAGATGACTCTTTTCCTGGCTTTTGTGGGTGCCAGCCTTGTGTTGGCTATCACACCCGGACCCGCCGTCGTCTATATCGTGGCCCGTACTTTGGCGCAAGGTCGCGCATGCGGTCTTGCATCCGTGCTGGGCGTCGCGCTTGGCAACCTCTCCAATGCATTGGGAGCTGCGCTCGGGCTGGCCGCCTTGTTTGCCGTTTCATCGACCGCGTTCACCGCAGTGAAATGGGCCGGCGCCGCATACCTCGTGTATCTCGGCATCCGGATGTGGACAACGGCGTCACCCGTCGCCGACGCAACGCCGCAGACGCTGGGGCAACCCTTGCGGCGTGTCTTTCGAGATGGCTTCATGGTTGCGCTGCTGAACCCAAAAACCACCTTGTTCTTCGCCGCCTTCCTTCCGCAGTTCATGGACGCTCACGGCAATCCGTTGATGCAGACCCTTGCGCTCGGTGGTGTTTTCGTTGGTATCGCTTGCTGCACCGACGTCATCTACGTGCTAACGGCAAGTCTTGTCGCACCGCGTCTGAGACGGGCTGCATGGGGTGGCCGCTGGGGTAACCGGCTCGCGGGAACATCATTTATCGGTTTGGGCGTTCTCACGGCCATGGGCACGCGCCCCGCGCGCTGACGCTCGCTCTCATCCACACCGAACGACCGCTCCTGGCCGATAGTGGTCCGCCGCAGACCCCAGGCCTTCACTTTGCGCCAGGCCAGCGCCGCTCCAGCCAGGCATCCACACTCCAGCAGCGCGGGCCGAAGATGGCCAGGGCTGCCGCCAGGGTGCCCCAAAGGATGTGCTGCTGCAGCGCGGCCGGGGCGATCTCGGGCAGGGACAACACGGCGACGGCGTTCACGACAAACAGGCCCAGCGCGGCAAAGCGCGTGAGCAGGCCCGGCAGCAGCAGGGCGGGCAGCAACAGCTCGCCACCCGTGCCCAGGAGGGCGGCCACGGCAGGCGAGAGCAGGGGCACCTGGTATTCCTCGGTGAAGAGCAGCAGGGTGGTGTCCCAGTCGCGCAGCTTGGTCAGCCCGGAGAGGAAAAACACCTGGGCCAGATAGAGGCGGGCCAGCAGGGCTGCCGCCGGTTGCAGATGGTCCAGCAGGCGGCTGCCCTGTCGGTAGAGCTTGATCAGGCGGGCCGGGATGGAGTTGTCGGGGGCCATGCGGGTCTCCTGCTGGGGTTCAGTGTTCGGGGGTGTGCACGCCGAGCAGCAGACCGCTGGTCACGGCGTCTTGCAGCCAGGCGCTGAAGTCGAAGTCCGGGGCCTGCGCGACTGCCGCGTCGAGGGCCGTGCCCAGGGTCTGGCCCTGGGCCAGGGCCTGCAGCAGGGCGGCTTCACCAGCGTGGGCGGCGCGCAGCTGGGGCTGCAGGCCGGCGCGCCAGAGCAGGGCGGTTTCGGCGCAGCCGGCGCGCAGGCGGCGGCCGGCTTCTTCCAGATCGGTGCCCAGCCGGTGGGCCTGGACGATGGACAGGGTGGGCCAGGCGCTGGGCAGCACGGCGCAGCCTGGGGCCAGGCGCAGCAGCAGGGTGGTGGGGTCCTCGCTCAGCAGGCGGGCGTAGCTGGCCGGGTCGGCCTCCATGTCGGCGGCCATGCCGCAGCCGTGCAGGGCCCATTCGAGGCGGGCCACGTCGGGGAGGTAGGGGTCTTCCTGCAGCTGCGCGTCGGCCTGCAGGAAGTCGGCCAGGTCTGCACCCCAGCGGTTCATGTCGCCATGCTGCGGGGGGTGGCGGTGCCAGAAGGCGTGCGCGAGTTCGGTAAAACTGTCAGCGCCCAGCAGCTCTTGCAGCACGGGGTAGGCGGCAGCCAGTGCACGTTCGGCCAGGGCCTGGCCGTTGGCCTGGTAGACC
>CAMLNH010000049.1 GCA_946481355.1 uncultured Curvibacter sp. | reverse complement strand
ACGAAGTAGTAGCCGCGGCGCACCGAGATGTCCACGCTCTCGGCGGCGTGCACGGCGTCCACCGCGATGTCGCAGCCCGAGTTGCCCGCGCCCACCACGAGCACGCGCTTGCCCTTGAACTGCTCGGCGCTCTTGTAGGCGGCGGTGTGGATGAGCTCACCGCTGAACTGCCCTTCGAACTTGGGCAGATTGGGCTCGGCCAGCGTACCGTTGGCGATGACCAGGCCCTTGAACTCGGCGCTGTGTTCGCCCTGCGCGTCACGCCAGCTGATGCGCCACAGCGGAGAAGCCCCCTCACCCACCGGCACGGCGGACAGCACCTGGGCACCAAAGCGGTAGTGGCGCTTGAGGTCGAAGTGATCGGCGAAGTCGATGAAGTACTGCCGCATCTCGCGGTGACTCGGATAGTCGGCCACCTCGGGCTTCATGGGGAATTCGCTGAACTCCGTGGTGGTCTTGCTGGAGATCAGGTGGGCCGACTCATAAACGGTGCTGCGCGGGTTGTGGATGTTCCACAGACCACCGACGTCGGTGTAGGCCTCGAAGCCCTGGAAGGGCAGGCCGAGCTTCTGCAGGTTGCGCGCAGCGGCCAGGCCGCTGGGGCCGGCGCCGATCAGGGCGATCTGGGTGCGGGTGTCGGGGGTGCTCATGTCGGACAGGTTCAGCGTGAGGTATCGGAAGAAGACGGATCGCCGGCAGACAAACCGGGAATGGCCGTGGCGCCCGCCTCGCCCACACGCGGCTTGCGCGGCTGGCCCAGCAGGATGCGGTCCTGCCAGGCGGCGGGCAGCAAAGACAAAACGCGTGACAGCCAGCCGATGCGCCGCGGCAGCACGATGTGCTCACGCCCGCGCGCCACGCCCGCCAGCAGGGCGCGCGCTGCGTCCCCGGGCTCCATCAGGCCCGGCATGGCGAAGCGGTTGCCGGCGGTCAGCGCCGTGCGCAAATAGCCCGGGCTCACGGTATGCACGCTCAGGCCCGTGCCGCGCAGCTCGGCGCGCAGGCTCTCCAGATAACGGATCAGGCCGCCCTTGCTCGCGCAATAGGCGCCGTTGCCTGGCATGCCGCGCCAGCCCGCGATGCTGGCCACGCCCACGAGGGCGCCGCACCCCTGCGCGCGCATGGCGGCCAGGTGCGGCTGGAAGGTGGTGGCCACACCCAGCACGTTGATCTCCAACATGCGGCGCATCACGGCCAGGTCATCGGCCTGCGCGGTGTCAAAGCCCCCGGCCACGCCCGCGTTGGCGATCAGCAGGTCGGGCACACCGTGGCGTGCGGTCCAGTCCTGCGCGCAGGCTTGCATGGCGGCGGCATCGGCCACATCAGGCGTGTAGACGGTGCAACGCTCGGGCGCCAGCGCGACCAGTGCATCAAGCACCGGGCGGTTCAGGCCCACCAGGGCCACAGCCGCACCCTGCGCGATCAGCTCGCGCGCCAGCGCCTGGCCCAGGCCGCCGCAGGCGCCCGTGAGCACGGCGTTTTTGAACGGGATGGTCATGGTCTCCACTTGTGTTTATTGGCCGCGAGCATAGACTCTGACACTATCTAATCTCGAAAAATATCTGAATTCGTCTCGAATTTCGAAACTATGAACAAAGAAATGGAAAAACTGGCCCCCACCTTGCGCGTGCTGGAGCTGCTGGACCAGGTCTGCGCCAGCGGCGAGCCCTTCAGCCTGATGGACGCGGTGCGGCACACCGGCTGGCCCAAGCCCAGCGTGCACCGCATGCTCGCGCAGCTGGAAACCGGCGGTCTGCTGGCCCGCGAGCCGGGCAGCAAGCTCTACGCCCCGGCGCCGCGCCTGGTCAGCCTGGCCGAGAACGTGCTGGGCGCCAACACCCAGCGCGGCGTGCGCCATGCGGTGCTGCGCCAGCTGGTCAACGACGTGGGCGAAAGCTGCAACCTGACCGCCCTCAGCGGCGCCGAAGTCATCTACCTGGACCGCGTGGAGGCCGCCTTCCCGCTGCGCATGGAGCTCAAGGCCGGCACGCGTGTGCCCATCCACTGCTCCGCCAGCGGCAAACTCTTCCTCGCCTATATGCCGGCCGCGCAGCGCAGCGCCCTGCTCGACACCCTGCCGCTCACGCGCTACACACCCACCACGCTGACTGCGCGCGCCGCGCTCGAAGCAGAGCTGGCGCAGATCGTGCGCCAGGGCTATGCGGTGGATGCGGAGGAATTCGTCGAGGGCCTGGTCTGCGCGGCCGTGCCCGTCAAAGCCAACGGCAGCCGCGCCGTGCGCTCAGCCCTGGCACTGCAGGCGCCCGCGGCGCGCATGTCACTGGCGCGTGCCGTCGAGCAGGTGCCGCAGCTGCATGCAGCGGCCACGGCCATGGCACGCACGCTGGGCTGAAGCACCAGCAGCGCGCGCGGCTCAGTTGGACTGCAGGGCCCGGGCCGGTGCCGGCTTGGGATCCAGCGGCTGGGCCTGGATATTGCCCGGTGGCTTGGGTTGCACCGGCTGGGCCTGGATGTTCAGCCCGGGCTTGGGTTCCGGCGTGTTGGGCTGCACCTTGTTGATGGGGTTGCCGCCCGGCTTGGGCGCGAACTGGATGCTGCCCGGCCCCTGGGCCTGCACGCACTGCACCTTGAAGTTCGCATAGTCCTTCTTGTTGCCGTGGCTCACGATCTCCACCACGGCCGTACCCGTGGGGTAGCCGGAGACGGCGTTGAATTCGATGGCCGGCGTGGCCCGCATGCCTGCACTGTTGAAGACGATCTGGCCGCCATAGGACTGCTCCGGCGTATTGGCATTCGGCGGGAAACGCACCTGGTACTGCGCCGTGCCGGCGGCGTCGGCCGTGACTTCGACGCGGAACTTCACCTTGGCCGGGCAGTTGCCCGTCACTTCGGGCGTGAGAGGCTTGAGCTCCACCTTGGTCACCTGCATCACCTTGGCGAAAGCGTTGGGCCCGCCCTGGGACGGCGGCTTGGGTTGCTGGGCCTGGATGCCACCGATGCCACCCCCCACCGTGCCGGCCTTGCAGACGATGGTGAGCTGGTGCTGCATGGTGTCGGTGCGGTAGTCCGTGTTGTTGCCACAGGCCGCCACGGCCGAGAGCGTGACGGGCTTGAGCACGGTGTGGTCCTTGGTCCAGATCTGCATCAGGCTGGCGCCCTGACCCAGACGCTGGTCCAGCCAGGCGTTGCAGACCTGCACCGGATCGAGCGAACCGCCGATCTGAGCCGTGGGTATCTTGAGCAGTGCCGCGGTATATCCGATCTCCTTGTTGCCGCGGTGGCTGACCGGCACCGTGACCATGCCGGGGTTGGCCTCCACGACGCTGCCGTTCATGCCGGCGTTGCCGAAGGCCACGAAGGTGCTCTCCAGCTTCTGGTTCAGGCCCTTGCAGCCGGCCTTCATCTCGACGTGGTAGTTCACCTCGGGCGTCGTGATCTTGGCGTAGCGGTTGTTGACCGGTTCCACCACGACACGCCCGTCGTTGATGTGGATACCCGCGTTGCGGATGTCCACGTAGTCAACGGCGGCAAGCAAGGGCGAACTGCCGGCCACGCACAGGGCAGCCAGGGCGACGGGACGAAGTGTGGCATTCATGACGGGTTTCCTTTCAGAAGCTGGAACAAGACGTTCGTGGCATGAGTCGTGGGCCGGGCGCAGACGGTTCAAATTTTTTTCAGGGTCCGGGTCGGGCTGCGCAGGCCGGACTGCTGCGCACCAGGCCCCAGCCATAGACCGCGTCGTGACCGGGCGGGCCCAGATCGCGGGCCGCGCTGCGCAACGACTCCTCGCCCAGCCCCGCGGCCAGCAGGGCCGTGACGAAAGGCGCGGCGTAGGAGCTGCCGCTGCGGTAGACCAGCCCCGCGCCGAGCTGGGCCACGGGGATGTCCACACCCGGCGCGGCATAGTCCAGGTGCTCGCCCCGCGGCGCCCGTGCATCGGGCTCGCCCGCCAGATCCACGGCCAGCACCGCGATCACGGCCTCGTAGGCCGCCGGGTAGCTGGGCGGCGCCTGCGGCCCGCCATTGCCGGCGGCGGCCACCAGCGGTATGCCCAGCTGACGCACGCGCCGGACCACCTGTTCGAGCAGGCGGTTGTCCGGCCCGCCCAGGCTGAGGTTGATCACGTCCACGCGTGCCAGCACCAGATGGTCCAGGGCCCGGATCAGCAGCTCGGCCGTGGTGTACACCCGGCCCTCGCGCTGGAAGAACACCGAGACCGCCAGCAGCCGCGCCTGCGGCAGCAGGGCGGGCGTGCCGCGCTGGCCCACCAGCACCGAGGCCACGGCCGTGCCGTGTTCGGCACTGGCGGCGCGCAGACCGGCCGGCAGCAGGCTCACGGTGTCGATGCGGCTGCCCAGCAGGGCCGCATGGCCGGGCTCCACCGGCGTGTCGATCAGGCCGATGCGCGGCATGCTGCGGCAGGCCGCGCCCTCAGGGGGCCAGGCCACGATGTCGCGCAGGCGCTGCGCCACGCGCGCATGGCCCGCGTCAGCCGCCGGCGCTGCCTCCCCCAGGGCCTCGTAGCGGTGGTTGGGCACGGCCGCGGCGCCCGGTGCACTGAACTGCTGGTAGCGCGCCGCATCGGGGGCACGGTAGGTGGACAGCACGCCCCCCACGCCGGGCAGCACCGCACGACGCAGCAGGCGCAGACCCGCGGCCTGCAGCTGGGCCTGTCGGGCCTGGGCCTGCTCCAGGCTGGCGTCCAGCATGAGCAGCTCCAGCGGCTCGGCGTCTTGCGTGGCCACAGGCTGGGCCAGCGGACCGGGCTGCAAGGTGGGGAATTCGGGCCGACGCGCGGGCTCCAGGCGTGGGCGCGGCAGGGTGGCGCGCGGATCGGGCGTTGTCGGACGGGATACAGCCGGTGGCGTGCCGGGTGCAGACGCGCCCGTGGCCTGCTGGGCACCGGCCGACAGCCCGACCAGCGACAAGAGCCCCACACCGAGCAGCAGGCGCGCCATGGTCAATCCCGCGCCGCGGATTCAATCAAGCTGCGTTCAGCCTGCAGGGCCTGCAGCACCTGGGCGGCGTCACCGCCTTCCAGCTGCACGCGCCAGACACCGGCGGCACCGGGGCCATCAATCACACGCAGGCCCTGGCGCTGCAGCAGCGCTTCAATCTGCGCCAGCGGCGCCTCGGGACGGAAGCGCAGCTGCAACACCACGGCCCCGGGCACCACGGGTGGTGCCGCCATGGGCATGTAGTGCCCGTCGTCGTGCGGTGCCGCACTCCAGAACCAGGCCAGCTGCGCGGCCATGAGCACCGAGGCCGCGATCGCCAGGCCCTGCCAGCGGCGGCGCTGGCGCTGCTGCACGGCGGTCTGTGACTCGGCCTCGATCTGCCGGCGCAGGCGGCGCCAGCCCAGTTCGCCAGGGCCGGCCGCATCGTCCTCACGCACGGCGGCACGCAGGCGTTCCAGGAAACGCTGCTCGTCCTGCAGGCCGGGCGCGGCATGGACAGCCGCCTGCACGCGCTCGCGCTGCGCCGCATCCAGGCTGCCGTTGACCAGCCAGGGCAGCTCGGCCCTCAGTTCTGTTTCATCCATCGTTCCAGGCATTTTTTCAGCGCCTCCTTGGCGTGGTACATGCGCGACTTCACCGTGCCCGGCGCACACTGCATGAGCTGCGCAATCTGCTCATGGCCCCAGTCCTCGTAAAAGGCCAGGTGCACCACCTCACGGTGGTTGGGTCCGAGCTTGTCCATGCAGCGGCGCATGCGCTCGGCCTCCTGCGCCTCGTGGATCAGCGCCTCGGCGCCGGGCTGTTCGTCTTCGATCTCCTCGCTCAGCTCTTCCATCTCACGCCGGCCGCGCACACGCTGGCGGTCCAGCACCTTGTGCCGCGCGATGCCGATCAGCCAGGTGGACACGGCCGAGCGTCCCTCGAAGCGACCGGCCTGCCGCCAGACGTCGAGCATCACATCGTTGAGCACCTCGGCCGCATCGAAGGGGTCGGACAGGCGCGAAAGCGCAAAACGGTAGATGGTGCGTTCGAACTGGCGGTAGAAGGCTTCCATGGCGTCCACCCGTCCCTGGGCCACACGGCTGAGCAAGGCCTCTGGCGTCTCTGCGCTCATGGCAGCTGGATGCGCCGCAGCGGGCTGCGTGTGAGCACCTGACCGTCCGCATCGAGTGCGATCACACGCCAGCTGTAGCGCTGCCCGCTGTCCAGGCCCTGGCGCACCAGGGCCGAGAGCTCCAGCTCGGTGCTGGTCGAAGGCACCATGGCCGCGCCGCGGCGCTCCTGCGGGTTGCTCTGCCCGTCCGGCGTGGGGCGCTCCCCTTCTTCGGGCAGCAGTTCCAGCACGTAGGCCCGTGCTCCTGGCACGGGCAGCCAGGCAAAGCGGGTCGTGGGCTGCAGCAGGGTGGCGTCGGGCGGCGTGAGCAGGCCCAAGGTGTCGTTCTGGGGCGTGCTCATGACCTGGTAGAGCAGGGGCGCGGCTTCGGCCGCTGCCTGCGGCTCGCGCACCTGCAGACGCACCAGGTAGCGGCCGCTGCCGGTGGTCGGCAGGCGCGGGCTCTCCAGCGTGAGGATCTGGCCACCGCCCACGAACTGCCGTGTCGCGCGCAGGGGCCGGTACAGGGGCGTGCCCTGCAGGCCGGCGCCGTCGGCGATTTCCCAGCGCGCTTCGAGCCAGCCATTGCCCTCGGTACGCACCTGGGCGATGGCGATCAGCGCGCTGTCACGCGGCACCAATGTCGTGCGGCTGTCGTTGTTGAAACGCAGGTCGATGCGCGTGACCATCAGGCCGCTGGCCGTGGCCGTGCTGAGGTAGAGATCGACCTGACCCGTTGGTGTCCCCGGGTCGGTGCTGTCCGTGAACACGCGCTCGACACGGATCGCCGCGCTGCCGAGCCGGTAGGCGGCATTCGCCACGGCCGGCGGAATGTAGATGCTCTCGCTGAGCACATACTGTCCGCCGACGCTCGCCGTGCGGCTGATCGTGCGCGACTGGCTGCTGATCACGGCCCCCGAGAGCGTGCGGAACACGATCTGCGTCGAACGCAGGACCGCCGGACCGGCCGTCGCCGTGAAGTTGAGCGTCCAGTTCACCTGGGTACGCGTACCCTCGCTCAGGATCACGTTGCTGGAACCGGCACTCACCGACCCCACGGTGATGAGCGCCTGGGACCAGCCGGAAAATGTGGCCAGCACTGCCACGAGGAAGATACGAATCCAACGCATACATCACCTCTCACGGACGGACGGCGACCGGCAAGGTCATCGTCAAACCCAGGAACACCTGTTGCACATAGCCCGCCCGATCCAGATAGAGCTGGTTGTCGACATCCTGGTAAATCCAGGCCAGCCGGGCGTCCCAGCCCGGCCGGTTCTCGGTCGCCTTCTGCAGGCGCCAGACCAGCTCTCCCGTGAAAAAGCGGTTCCTTTCCAGCTGTGAGTCGACGGTACGGTTGAAACGGTTCAATCCAAAGTTCAGATTCCCCATGAACAGATCGGGAATGAAGGCAAAGTCGGCGAACAGGCTGCCCGTACGCACCAGATCGGACTGCCCGGTCTGCACATAACGCAGCCGCGACCATTCCAGGACAGGCCCGAGCGAGAAACGATCACCCAGGCGCCACTGCCCACCCAGCGACACCGTGTGGGAACGCGTCGACAGATCGGGCAGCGTGACGTTGTCAAAGGCACCGGTCCCCAGCCCGAGCTGGCCGCCCCAGCCCTCGTGGGCGAGTGACAGGTTCAGATTGCCCTGCCAGCTGCTGTTGTGCACACGGGTACCCAGATAGCCGCTGGGTGTGAAGGTCTGGCGTTGGCGTTGCTCGCTCAGCGTACCGCTCACCGTGGGATGGCCATACCAAGGGCGCTCGGCTGCGAAGGCAGGCGACCATAGCAGCAGCAGGTCCGCCTGGTTCTGGGCAATACGCGGCAGGTCTGGCAGCGAGTTCGCATTGGTCTCCTGCTGCATCGCGCCGACCGCGGCCTGCCATCCGCCCGAGCGCAGATGGGTGCGCACCCGGTTGCTGCGCCGGTCGGTCGGCAGTCCCAGATAGGCCACGCTGCGGAAGAAGGTGCCCACATCACGATGCTCCAGCTCCGTGGTCCACTGCGCGGAACCAGGCGTCTTGGCCTCGGACTGGTACTGCAGCGACACAAGGTGCGCGCTGTCTTCGTCGGTCGTATTGGCCACCGCCATCTGGCCTGCCGCATTCCAGTTGTACTGCGAGCGGGCCAGTTCTCCGCGCAGGCGAAGACGCCGCCCGATCCAGCTGGCCTCGCCAGCGACGGAGCCGGCTGAGCCGCGATGCTGGCTGGAGGGAATGTCCGGACTGGCCTGCAGGTCGTCACCTGCGCCGCCAATCAGACCCACGGTCAGTGCGTAAGAGGACTCGGCATCCTGCATGATCTGGTTTTCATAGACCAGCCCTCCGACCCGATGTCTGACGTCTTGCACACCGGTGAAGGAGTAGGCACCAACGATGGGCTCGCTGCGCATGGCAAAGCCGCTGAGGCGAGCGTCCCCCGGCATCGCGGTTGACACCGACAGGCCGCGACGCAGAAAGCCGGCATGGATCAGGCTCTCGTAGGGCACCTGGTGGTGCCCCAATCGGAACTGTGTCTCACCGTTGTCCGCCGTGAGCAGGTATTCCCCGAGATCGCCGCCGTTTCCGTTGATATTGGCATTCTGTTCGCTGTTGAACCAGAGCTGGGCCTGGCCCGTGGTAGTCCAGTCGTCGGTTTCGCGGCGAGCACTCATACGCGCGACACCATCCACCTGATTGGCCGATGCGTCGGTCCGCGGCAGGTCACCCTTGTTGCTCACACGCCGGTTGAGGCGCAGCATGAGCTCGCCCTCGCCCTCCATCCTGGGTAGCCCACCGACCGCGAAGGTCCACTGCGCCCATTCGACCAGATTGCCATCGGGCTGGCTGTAGACGACGCGCAGCTGGTGTTCGCCGCGCGCCAGCGGGATGGGCAGGGCCAGCACGGCGCCGCCCGGCTGGCGCGCCATCATGGACGTCACGTCCATGCCGTCGAGTTCGAAAGCCAGCCGCGACCACAGCGGTGCGATCTGCTCCTCGGGCCAGCTCAGGCGCAAAGGCTCCAGCGGGGAACGGGGTCGGGGGTTGTCGGCGCCGTCCAGCTGCACGGCAACCTGGGCACACGCATCGCCGAGCCAGAACAGAGCGATGCAGACGAAGACCAACCAGCTGTGGCCGATGCCTCCCCGCGAATTGGCCATGACCTTCATCACCAGCCCCCGTCTTGTTTGTCTTGCGACGTTGGCGGCTGAGTGTAGCCATCACCCTAGGGAGCGGAAGGCGGGTATTCCCCTGCAACCAAACGCTGTCTCATGACGACGCGAGGTGACAAAAATGGCCGGGCAGGCCCTGCACGCACAGATTCAGTTCACGGATCGCTGGTCCCTAGCCCGGTGTGTTGCGCATCCAGTCGGCAGTGCCGAAAAAGGACTCGCGCAGCTTGCCGCGCAACTCTTCATCGATACCGACCTCGCCCATGGCCTGATCCATGCAGGCCAGCCACTGGTCACGCTCCACGAGGCCGATCTTGAAAGGCATGTGGCGCGCGCGCAGGCGCGGGTGGCCGAAACGTTCGATGTAGTGGTTGGGGCCGCCGAGCCAGCCGCAGAGGAACCAGAAGAGTTTCTGCCGTGCATCGCCCAGCGTGCTGCCGTGCGCGGCGCGCAGTTCCTTGTAGCCGGGCTCGAGGTCCATGAGGTCGTAGAAGCGCTCGACCAGGGCGTGGATCTTGTCTTCGCCACCGATCCATTCGAAAGGGGTGGCGGGTTGGGTAGGCACGGCAGAAGTCATGGCGTGATTATCCCAGCCCTGCCGGTCAATCAATTGCTACAAAAACAATAGCAATCAGCTCGCTGCCTGGCGCAGGGTCTGCACCACGGGACGGCGCAGCACGGCACGCAGGCCCCACCAGCCGGCCAGCCAGGCCAGCACGGCGCCGCTCAAGGCGCCCACCGGGAGCAGCCACCAGCTCACCGTCCACTCGAAGTTGAAGGCATAGCGCGCCAGCGCCCAGCCCACCACGCCCGAGACCAGGGCCGAGAGCCCGCCTGCCAGCAGGCCCACGCCGGCCAGCTCGGCGCGCTGCATCTGGCGCAGCAGGCCGCTGCCCGCGCCCACGGCACGCATCACCGCGTATTCGCGCGCGCGCTCCTCGCGCGTGGCCGTGACGGCCGCGAACAGCACGACCAGCCCGGCGGCCAGCGTGAAGCCGAAGAGGAACTCCACCGCGCGGCTCACCTGATCCAGCACACGCTGCACCTGGGCCAGCGTGGCGCTCAGATCCACCACGGTGATGTTGGGGAACTGGCGCACCAGCGCGCTGTCAAAACCGGGCTGCGGCGGCGCGCGCAGCGCGGCGAGGTAGGTCGCCGGCAGCTCCGGCATCTGGCTCACGGGATAGAGCGCGAAGAAGTTGGCGCGCATCGAACCCCAGTCCACTTCCCGCAGCGAGGTGATGGTGGTCTCGTGCTGCAGACCCGCGATGTCGAAACGCAGCTTGTCGCCGAGCTTGAGGTTCAGCGTCTTGGCGATGCCGTCCTCCATGCTGATGCCGTCGCGGTCCTCGGGCGTCCAGCGACCGGCCACGATGGGGTTGTGCGCCGGCGGCTGCGCGCTGTGCGAGAGGTTGAACTCGCGTTCGACCAGGCGTTGCGCGCGCTCGTCGGTGTAATCCTGTGCCTGCACGGGCTTGCCGTTCACGGCCACCAGGCGGCCGCGGATCATGGGAAACCAGTCGTAGCCTTGCACACCCGCCTGCTGCAGCTGACGCTGGAAGGCCTCGCCCTGGTCGGGCTGGACGTTGATGACGAAGCGGTTCGGCGCGTTGGCCGGCGTGGCCTGGCGCCAGCTCTGGATGAGGTCGGTGCGCAGCAGCACCAGCAGCAGCAGCGCCAGCAGGCCCACGGCCAGGCTGCTGACCTGCAGCACCGCATAGATGGGCCGCGCCGAGAGCTGGCGCGTGGCCAGCACCAGCCAGCGCGGCGCGGTGTTCTCACGCACCACTTTGCGCAGCACGGCCACCGCGCCCCAGCTGGCCAGGGCAAACACCGCCACCGCGCCAGCAAAGCCGCCCACGGTGATGAGCCCGAGCTTCAGATCGCTGCTCGCTGCCAGCAGCAGCACGGCAAAACCCACCACGCCCAGCGCGAGCACGCCGACGGACATGGGCCGCAGCGTGCCCAGATCACGCCGGATCACACGCAGCGCCGGCACCTGGGCCAGTTGCAGCACGGGCGGCAGGCCGAAGGCCAGGATCAGCGTGAGCCCCACGCCCAGACCGAAGAAGACTGGCCAGAGACCGGGTGCCGGCAGGGCCGCATCCACCAGACCCGCGAGCAGCAGCACGAAGACATGGTGCACGGCCCAGCCCAGGGCCACCCCCAGCACCCCGCCGGCCAGGCCCACGAGCAGGAACTCCAGCGCATGGCTGCGCGCGAT
>CAMLNH010000048.1 GCA_946481355.1 uncultured Curvibacter sp. | reverse complement strand
GCGACGGCTTACCTCGCGCAGGACGACGAACTGCGCCGCAGCGTCGCGCAGATCCTCGCTGCCTGGCTTTATGGCTACTTTCCCAAGCAGCTTGACCCCAGCTCGACTTGCAAACTCCTCCAGAAACCGCAGACCGCTCTGTCCAAACGGAATGTCTTGGTAGGCGACACTGATCGAAGTGACGCCGATTGTGGACAAGTGCGTGATGATTTTCTGCAATTGCAGCTTGTCACCGGCCTGGATGTGAAACAGCCAGGGATTGCCTGAGGCACGCAGCGCTTCCGAGCCGGGTGTGATGCCGACTGCGGGGATCGCCAATCGTTCGAGCGTCTTGTCCTGGATGACAGCCGTGACGTTGGCGGAGCCCAGCAGGTTCAGGAAGAGCACCGGCTTGTCGCGTTCCGCCACACGCTGCAACAGGCGCACTGTCTCAGCTGGCGCGTATTGATCGTCCTCGAACACAAAACGGATCTTCTGGCCGTGGATGCCGCCCTGGGCATTGACTTCGTCGAACACCGCCTTTGCCCCGATGAAGTTGCCGATGCCGTTGGGACTCAGCGGCCCCGTGCGCGGTGAGACTTGCGCGACAACAACGTCCGCCTGAGCCATCCCGCACACCGCCCAGGCGGCCAGCAAGGCTCCTCGAAAAATTTGTATCCACATCTTCAGAGCCCCAGAAAACCGGAGAGTTCGGGATCGGCCCGGACGTCGCCGGCAGCCCCCTGCAAGACGACCTGTCCTTTTTGTAGGACAAAGGCGCGATTGGCGCCGTCCAGCACCTTGCGGTAGTCGCGGTCGATGATCAACGAGGCGATGCCGCTGCCGCGGATCTCGCCGATCACACGCCAGATCTCGGCAACGATCAGCGGGGCCAGACCTTCCGTGGCCTCGTCGAGGATGATGAGATCGGGGTGTGTCATCAGCGCGCGGCCGATGGAAAGCATCTGCTGCTCTCCGCCCGAGAGCTGGCCGCCCATGTTCGTCAAGCGTTCACCCAGCCTGGGGAAGGTGGCCAGCACACGGTCCAGGCTCCACTCCTTGCGGCCGTCGCGGCCCGGGCGCGCTGCCATCACCAGGTTTTCGCGCACGCTGAGGTTGGAGAAGACGCCGCGCCCTTCGGGCACATAAGCCACGCCCAGGCGGGAGATTTCGTGCGGCCGCGCACGCGAAACATCCTGACCGAAGAGCTGGATGCTGCCCTCGCGCTGCGCGACATGCCCGATCAGGGTGCGGATGAGTGTGCTCTTGCCCATGCCGTTGCGCCCCAGCAAGGCCACGGTCTCGCCGCGCGCAATGTTGAAATCCACGCCGTGCAGCACGTGGCTGGAGCCGTACCACGCGTGCACGCCGCGCGCATCCAGGATCAGATCGTTGTTCCCGACACCCATCTCAGTGCCCTTCCCCAAGATAGGCGGCCTGCACATCCGCGTTGTGGCGCACGGCATCGGGTGAACTCGATGCCAGCACGCTGCCGTTGACCATGACCGTGATGCGATCGGCAATGCGGAACACGGCGTCCATGTCGTGCTCCACCAGCAGAATCGCGTGCTGATGCTTCAAGCCTTGCAGCAGGCCCAGCATGCGCTCGGTCTCTTCGGCCCCCATGCCGGCCAGCGGTTCGTCCAGCAGCAGCACCTTGGGCGCCGTGGCCAGGCACATGGCGATTTCCAGTTGCCGCTTCTGACCGTGCGAGAGCAGGCCTGCCGGCCGGTCCAGAAAATCCTGCAGGCCCACGCGGTCCGCCGCATCCATGGCGGCCTGCACGCTGGCGCTGCAACGCTGGGCGTCGCCCCACCACGCCCACGGCTTCTGATGCCGGGCCTGTGCCGACAGGCGGCAGTTTTCAAAGACCGTAAAACTGGGATAGATGGTGTTGCGCTGGTAGCTGCGCCCCAGGCCGGCGCGCGCGCGGCGCGGCTGCGACCAGGGCGTCACGTCCTCGCCCAGCAGCTCCACCTTGCCGTCGGAAGCGTCGAGCTCACCCGAGAGGATGTTGATCAGCGTGGACTTGCCCGCACCGTTGGTGCCGATCACCGCATGCACGGTGCCGCGCTCCAGTTCCAGAGATACCTGGTTGACGGCGACCAGACCGCCCCAGCGGCGGGTGATGCCGGTGCAACGCAGCAGAACGTTATTGGCGCTGGTCATGCGGCCTCCCCATGGGCCGCGGTGCTGCGGCGCCCGGCGATACGCTCACGCAGTTGAGAGGGAATGCCCACCAGACCGCGCGGCAGCAGTGCCACGCTGGCGATGATGGTCAAACCCAGACCCAGGTGCCAATGCTTGGCAAAGGCGCCGAATACGGCCTCGGACATGAAAAACTCCTGCAGCAGGACAAAGGCGAAAGCGCCGATCAGTGCGCCGCGCAGATGCCCCAGTCCTCCGAAGATGATCATGATCAGCACGGCACCGGACTGGTGCCAGCCCAGCATCTCGGGGTTGACGTAGCCGTCTTTCGCGGCAAAGAGAAAACCGGACAGGCCGGCGATCGCGCCCGAGATCACGAAAGCGGCCAGCTTGTAGGGGTAGGTCGAATAGCCGACGGCCCGCATGCGCTGTTCGTTCACCCGGATGCCGGCGAGCGAACGGCCGAATCGCGAGCGCAGCAGCAGCGCCAGGAAGCCGAAGGTCCCCACCAGACAGGCCAGGGTGAAGCCATAGAGCACGCCGCTGCGGTCCAGGCTCAACCAGCTGCCCCACACCGGCTTCGCGTTCAGGTAGATGCCGTCCGTACCGCCGCCCAGAGGCGTGTCGTGGATCACGTAATAGGCCATCTGAGCGAAGGCCAGCGTGACCATGATGAAGTACACACCCTTGGTCCGCAGCGAGAGCGCGCCCATGAAGAGCGCATACGCGCCGGCGATGACCATCGCAGCAGGCAACAGCCACCAGATTGCGGCCGACTCGTAAGCCGGCGACAGAAGGACGGTGGCATAAGCGCCGATGCCGAAGAAGGCAGCCTGCCCGAAACACACCAGGCCGGTGGAGCCGACCAGCAGCTCCAGACTCAGGGCCAGGATAACGTAGACCATGATCTTGGTCACGAGGTCGACGCCGTAGCTGCCGGAGAACAGAGGGAAGACGGCCAGCAGCGCAAAGCAGGCCAGCACAAAAAACAGTTTTGAATGTTTCATGGACGTCGCGTCACCCTGCCTTGAAGAGGCCGTCCGGCTTCCACAGAAGCACCAGGGCCATCAGGACATAGACGAGCACGCCTGCTGCCTGCGGGAAAAAGACTTTGCCGAAGGTGTCCACCAGACCGATCAGCAGCGAAGCCAGCAAGGCGCCGCGGATGGAGCCGATGCCGCCGATCACCACCACGACGAAGCAGATGATCAGCACCTGGTTACCCATGCCGGGATAGACCGAGGAGACCGGTGCGGCCACCATGCCCGCGAGCACCGCCAGCGCCACGCCGGCTGCGAAGACCACGCGGTACAGGAACTTGATGTCGATCCCCAGAGACTGCACCATCTCGCGGTTGCTCGAACCCGCGCGCACCATCATCCCCAGCCGGGTGCGCGTGAACACGAAATACAGAAGCAAGGCCACGGCCAGACAGACACTTGAGATAAACAGGCGATACACCGGATAAGTCATCACATCGCCCAGCGCGATGGAGCCGGCCAGCCAAGCCGGCGGGTCCACGCCGTGGACGTCGTCACCAATGAGCAGGCTGCGGATTTCTTCAAAGACCAGGATCAGCCCATAGGTCATGAGCACCTGCTGAAGGTGCTCGCGTTCGTACAGAAAGCTGAAGAAGGCCCACTCCAGCACGTAACCGAGCAGGACGGCCAGCACCACGCCAACGAAGAGCGTGGACACAAAACCGCCGCCGAACGTGGCGGCCACGACGGGTGCGAGCGCGTACGCCATGTACGAGCCGATCATGTAGAAGCTGCCGTGCGCGAGGTTGATGACGCCCATGATCCCGAAGATGAGCGTCAGGCCGGACGCCACGAGAAAGAGCAGCAGCCCGTACTGCAGCGCGTTGAGGCACTGGATCAGAAAAGTCGCGATATCCATGGTCTACCAGAGTGGTGTGAGATGAGCCACGCCGCACCGCTCGGGAGCGGCGTGGCTCATCGAAGTGCAGGCGCGTTCCGGATTCGCGGCTTACATCTTGCAGCCACGGCCCGGATCGGACAGGGCCTTGCTCGCGATGCCGATCGGCTTGTTCGAGTTGCCGCTCACCTGGCGCAGATAGATGTCCTGTACCGGGTTGTGGCTCTTCGAGAGCGTGAAGACGCCGCGCGGGCTGTCGATCTTGGCCTTCTCGACCGCAGCGGCGAATTCGGCCTTCTTCGAGATGTCGCCCTTGACCGCGTTCAGACCGATGGAGAGAATCTGCGCCGCGTCATAGCCCTGCACGGCGTAGACATCGGGCTGCAGCTTGTAGGCCTTGGCATAGGCCAGACGGAACTCGTTGTCGCGCTTGGTCCCCAGCTCGTCGGCATAGTGCAGGGTCGTCAACAGACCATCCGCCGCAGCGCCTTGCGCTTCCAGCGTGCCATCGGTGAGGAAGCCGGAACCATAGAGCGGAATGGACTTGCGCAGGCCCGCAGCCGCGTAATCCTTGACGAACTTCACGGCGCCCGCACCCGCGAAGAAGGTGTAGACGGCGTCGGGCTTGGTGGCAGCAATCTCGGTCAGCAGCGCCTGGAACTCCTCGTTCGGGAAGGGCACCGTGAGCTGCTTGACGACCTTGCCACCGCTCTTCTCGAACGACTCCTTGAAGCCGGCCACCGACTCGTCGCCGGCCGCGTACTTCCAGGTCACGGTGATGGCCGTCTTGTGGCCCTTCTTGGCCATCACGTCGCCCATGGCGTACGCGGGTTGCCACATGGAGAAGGAGCTTCGGAAGATGTGCGGCGCGCACATCACGCCGGTCACTGCATCGGCGCCGGCATTGGGCACGATGAGCATGGTGCCGCTGTCCTTGGCGGCCTTGGCCATGGCCATGGCCACGCCGGAGTGCACGGTGCCGATGAGCACGTCCACCTGATCGCGCTTGATCAGCTTGTTGACGTTGTCGGTCGCTTTCGGCGGCGAAGACTCGTCGTCGACCTTGAAGAACTCGATCTCACGGCCGCCGATCTTGCCGCCCTGCTCGGCGACATAGAGCCTGAAGCCGTTTTCGATGGCATTGCCCAGGGAGGCGAAGGTGCCCGTGTAGGGCAGCATCAGGCCGACCTTCAGCTTGGGGGCGGATTGCGCCATGGCCAACGGCAGGATCAGCGCGGTTGCGGCCAGGGCAACGACAGTTCTACGGATCAATTTCATGGTTGTCTCCTTATGGGTGGTGAATGAAATGACTTACGGAAGCAATCAGTTTCTCGGGCTGATCTTTGTGGGGTGAATGGGCGCAGTTCTCCAATTCCAGCAGACGTGTCGTTGGAACCCGGCGTGCGATTTCGCGGATCTGCTCCATCGTTCCGTACTGGTCGTCATGGCCCTGGACGGCCAGCACCGGACATCGGATGCTTTCGATCTCTTCCTGGATCGACCAGCTGCGAAAGGCTGGGTTGAGCCAGATGCCGTTCCAGCCCCAGAAGGCAGAGTCCGGGTCGGCGTGATAACGCCCCAGGCGTTCGCGCAGATCCGTTGTTTCGTAGGCGACGCGCGCCTGCTCGATGCTGCTGACCGAGATGTCCTCAACCATGACGTGCGGCGCCAGGACCACCAGGCCGCGTATGCAGCGGGAATAGCGCGCCGCGTGCAGCAGGGCGATGGAGCCGCCGTCGCTGTGCCCCAGCAGCCAGAGCTGCTCGGCCTCGGGGTTGATCCCCAGAACGTCCAGCAGTGTGGGCAGCACTTCGTAGGCCTGGCGGTGCATGAAGTCCGTATCCCAGACCTCGTCCGCCGCACGCGGCGTCGAGCGCCCGTAACCTGGCCGGGAATAGACCAGCCCCCGACACCTCGCCGCCTCACAAAGGCGCTGCGGGAAATCCCGCCACATGTCGAGGGAGCCGAGTCCCTCGTGCAGGAAGATGATCAGCGGAGACTTGTCCCGGTCCGGGGCGATCCACCGGTATTCGATGTCCACGGACCGGTCGCGCCAGCGGATCTTCGCGAACTGCGGGGATTCGCTCATGAAGTGCTGGCCTCGCGCTCGCGCAGACGGAAGCGCTGGATCTTGCCCGTCGCGGTTTTCGGCAGCTCGTTGATGAACTCGATCGAGCGCGGGTATTTGTAGGCCGCGAGCTTGTCCTTGACGAAGACCTGCAGGTCGGCCTCACTGGCCTGCTGTCCTGTCTTGAGCACGACGTAGGCCTTGGTCTTGGTTAGACCGTTCGTGTCGTTGACGCCGATGACGGCGGCCTCGAGCACGGCCGGGTGCTGCACCAGCGTGGCCTCGACTTCAAACGGCGAGACGTAGATGCCGCTGACCTTGAGCATGTCGTCACTGCGGCCGGAGTAGGTGTAGGTTCCGTCGGCATTGCGCACGTACTTGTCGCCGCTCTTGGTCCACTCACCCTGGAAAGTGTCGCGCGATTTGGCTCGGTTGCCCCAGTACATCAGCGCGGCGCTCGGGCCCCGGATGTAGAGGTCGCCCGTTTCACCGTCGGCCACGGCCCGGCCGTCCTCACCGCGCAGTTCGATGTCGTAGCCAGGCACGGGCCAGCCCGTCGTGCCGTAGCGCACCTTGCCCGGCAGGTTCGAGAGGAAGATGTGCAGCATCTCGGTCGAGCCGATGCCGTCCACGATCTCCACGCCGTACTGCGTCGTGAAGCGCTGGCCCAGCTCGGCGGGCAACGCCTCGCCGGCGGAGGAAGCCAGACGCAGCGCAACTTCCTTGCGTGCCGGCAGGCCCGGTGATGCGAGCATGCCCGCATAGCCCGTCGGCGCGCCGAAGAACACCGTGGGCTTGGCACCGCCGACTTCACCGCGCCAGCGCTTGAAGACGGCATCCGGCGTCGGGCGTTCGGCCATGAGGATGACGGTCGCACCCACGCTGAGCGGAAATGTCAGTGCATTGCCCAGGCCATAGGCGAAGAACAGCTTGGCGGCCGAGAAGCACACGTCTTGTTCCGTCACGCCAAGCACAGGCGTGCCGTAGAGCTCGGCCGTCCAGTAGAGGTTGGCCTGGCTGTGCAAGGCGCCCTTGGGCTTGCCGGTCGAGCCGGACGAGTACAGCCAGAAACCAGGATCGTCAGGACAGGTTGCCGCCGGCGTGCCCAGAGGTTCATGACGTGTGATCACGTCCTCCAGCGATTCCATGGCCGCCGGCAGGGGAGCGGATGGACGGGACACGATCACGCGGCGGACTTCGTGACCGCCGTTGGTGGCCGCCTTGTCCATCGCGCTCTGCAACACCGGCAGCAGCGCTGCTGACACCAGCACGGCCTGCGCGCGGCTGTGCTGCATCATGTAGGCGTAGTCCTCGGCGGTCAGCAGGGTGTTGACCGCCACCGGCACGATGCCCGCGTACATGGCACCCAGAAAGCTCACGGGCCAATCCGCGCAGTCGTGCATGAGCAGCAGGACCCGCTCTTCGCGGCGCATGCCGCTGGCCAGCAGACCGGCCGCCAGACGGCGCAGACGATCGCTCAGTTGTCCGTAGCTCAGGGTCCCCGCATCGTCGATGAACGCCGTCTTACCGGACCGGGCCGTATTACGCTCGATCAGGTGCTGCGCGAAATTGAATCGCTCGCCGGGCTGGCGCGTCTCCGTTGGCATCTCTGTCTCCTGTTTCTATTTCTGTCCGTCGTGCCGTTTGTTGTGGAGCGCTGTGTCTACAAACTGCTCAACACACCGGTGCTGGCCTGGATGGCGCTACGCCGGTGATAGAAGTTCATGGCGCGTTGCCCGCCGAGCTCTTCGCCCCCGCCCGCGCGGCCCGGGCCGCCGTGCAGGGACTGCGGCATAACGTTGCCGTGCCCAGTGTGCAGTTGCCCCACATCGGGTGACACCACGTGCACGCGGCCGTGGCTGTCGGCCAGCTCCAGCGCGGCATGGCCGAGCGATGCGTGATCGCCGCCGTAGATGGAAGCGACCAGGGAGCCTTCACCGCGACGCACCAGGTCCAGGCCCTGCGCCGTGTCCTTGTAGGGCATGAGCGTGGCCACGGGGCCGAACACTTCGGTGCCGTGGATCACGCTGTTGTCGGTCTTCCGGGTGCCGAATAGCGTGGGGCCCACGCAGCAGGCCACGGCCGCATCGGCGTCGACAAGCGCGGTTTTCGAACCGTCGAACAGGATGTCCGCATGCTGGCCCAGCGCCGCCAGCCCCTCGCGCACACTGAGCAGCTGAGCCCGGCTCACGAGCGAGCCCATGCGCACGGACTCGTTGCGCGGATTGCCCACGGTGGTCTTGGCCAGCTTCGCCGCTATGGCCTGGGCGGCGGCATCGTAGAGCGCTTCCGGCACGAAGATGCGGCGGACGGCCGTGCACTTCTGGCCGGACTTCACCGTCATTTCCCGAACGACTTCCTTCACGAACAGTTCAAAGGCCGGGCTGTCCGGTGCTTCCCCGGGTAGCAGCAACGCTGAATTGACGCTGTCCGCCTCGATGTTCACCCGGACCGAGTGCTGCGCGACGGCTTGGTGCGTGCGCAGCTTCGCGGCGGTGTCTGCCGAGCCCGTGAACGAGAGCACGTCGAAGGGCTGCAGTGCATCCAGCAGACCTGAAGGGCTGCCACAGACGACGGACAGGGCGCCGGCAGGCAGCACGCCCGCATCGATGACGTCCTTGACCATGCGCTGGGTCAACCAAGCCGTGGCCGTGGCCGGCTTCACGACGACAGGCACACCCGACAGCAGCGCCGGTGCGGCCTTCTCCCACAGGCCCCAGGCCGGGAAATTGAAGGCGTTGATGAACAACGCCAGGCCGCGCGTCGGCGTCAGCATGTGCTGCGACTGGAACAGGGGATCTTTCCCGAGCCGGATCGCCTCGCCGTCGAGCAGGTAGCGACGATCGCCCAAGGATTCGCCCAGCTTGGCGTAGGTGCCCAGGGTGTAGATCGCCCCATCGACGTCCACGGCCGTGTCGTTCTTGACCGTGCCGCTGTTGGCCGTAGAAATCTCGTAGTAGGCGTCGCGCTGGGCCTGCAGCACCTTGCCCACGGCAGAGAGTATGGCGCCGCGCTCACGGTAGGTCATGGCGCGCAGCGCCTGGCCGCCCTGCTTGCGTGCGTGATCGAAACCGGCCGCGAGGTCCAGGCCTGTGGCGTCGACACGCACGAGCTCGTTACCCAGCACAGGGTCGTGCAATGCGGCGCCTGCGCCGGTACCGTTTTGCCAGCGGCCTGCCAGATAGTTGGAAAGAAGTTCGGTCATGAGAGATAGAGAAGTGGATCAAGTACGGGTGAATTCAATGCGGCCTTCGGGCAGCAGATAGAGAACGAGGGCGCGCCCACGACTGACGGTGGGGCTGTGCGCGCTGCCAGGAGGACAGACCAGCCATCCGGCGGGATGGCCGTTGAAGAGCGCGTCCCCTTCGATCGGCATAATGAGATCAATCTCGCCCGTCGGGTGGACGTGATGCGGGCCGACGACGTCCTTCATATCGACGACATCGACGGAGAAGCCGTGCAGTTCGGGGGCGGGCTTGAAGATCCGGCCGTAGCGCAGACCGCCGCCTTCGCGGTTGCACAGCCAGCCCTCGTCGACGCCGAGCTGACAGGACTGCTTGAGAGACTGATACAGGGCGCTGGCCGTACCATGCTGCTCGTTCAGCCACTGCTCCAGGGCGGCATCCAGCGGCCGACCGCTGATCTGGGCCGTTAGACTGGCGAGGGTTTGTTTGAACTGTTCCTGATTCATATTGCGTTCAATTTGCTTAACCGGGCTTGCGTTTCACCAAAATATGAATTATTGTGCGTGCGAACCTTAAGCACTACGATGCACCATGTCAAGCACTATATTGCATGATTCAGGGTTAACACCTAATCTAGGTCAAGGTGGGGCCGATGCCGAGCCCTCTAGCGAGGCGGGCCCGGAAGATCGGAATCCTTTCCTGGGCGTGCTTGGTGAACGGGTCCGCTCGCTGCGCTCCAGCCGAGGCATGACCCGCAAGGCGCTGGCAGTGGCGGCAGATATTTCCGAGCGCCATCTGGCCAACCTGGAATACGGCGTGGGCAACGCCTCGATCCTGGTATTGCTGCAGCTGGCCACGGCCCTGCACTGCTCGCTGGCCGAGCTGCTAGGCGACATCACCACCTCCTCGCCCGAATGGCTGCTGATCCGCGAAATGCTGGAACAGCGCGACGAGGCCACCCTGCGCCGCGTGCGCGTAGCCGTCGGCGAAATGCTGGGCACGGGCGGCGACAACGCGGCCCACAGCCCCCGGGTGGCCCTCATCGGTCTGCGTGGCGCAGGTAAGTCCACACTCGGTCAGAAACTGGCGGCAGATCTGGGCTTCCCCTTCATCGAGCTGAGCCGCGAGATTGAGAAATTCGCCGGCTGCAGCATCTCCGAGATCACCGCGCTGTACGGTATCAACGCCTACCGCCGCTACGAACTGCGGGCCCTGGAGGAGACGATCCAGATCTATTCCGAGGCCGTCATCGCGACGCCCGGCGGCTTGGTCTCCGACCCCTCCGCCTTCAATCTGCTGCTGGCGCACTGCACCACGGTCTGGCTGCAGGCCAACCCGGAAGACCATATGAAGCGCGTGATGGCCCAGGGCGATCTGCGCCCCATGGCTGCCAGCAAGGAGGCCATGGAAGACCTTAAGAGCATCCTGAATGGCCGCGCGCCCTTCTATTCCAAGGCTGACCTGACCCTCAACACCAGCGCCCAGGCCCTGGAGCCGACCTTCCTGCTGCTGCGCGACTTGGTCCGCAAGGCCATTCAGCACACGAACTGAGAAATATGCAGGATAGTGCTTGACAAATCTCATATGAGCAAGATAATGCCTACACCGATTTGGTTAATGCATTATTTTGCTTATTGGAGGCACCGTGAGCACCGATCCCCGTGTTGAGTACCAAACCCAGCCCTCGCAGTACAAGCACCTCAAGCTGAGCTTCAACGGCCCCGTGGCGACGCTCAGCGTCGACATCGATGAAAACGCCGGCCTGCGCCCAGGCTACAAGCTCAAGCTCAACAGCTACGACCTCGGCGTCGACATCGAGCTCAACGACGCGCTGAACCGCATCCGGTTCGAGCACCCCGAAGTGCGCTCCGTGGTCGTCACCAGCGGCAAGGAGCGCGTCTTTTGCTCCGGCGCCAACATCTTCATGCTGGGCCTGTCCAGCCACGCCTGGAAGGTGAACTTCTGCAAGTTCACCAACGAGACGCGCAACGGCATCGAGGACTCGTCCGCTCATTCGGGACTGAAGTTCGTGGCCGCGGTGAACGGCGCCTGCGCCGGCGGCGGCTACGAGCTGGCGCTGGCCTGCGACGAGATCATCCTGATCGACGACCGGTCCTCCGCGGTCAGCCTGCCCGAGGTGCCGCTGCTGGGCGTGCTGCCCGGCACCGGCGGCCTGACCCGCGTGACCGACAAGCGCCACGTGCGCCACGACCTGGCCGACATCTTCTGCACCACCAGCGAAGGCGTGCGCGGCCAGAAGGCCG